>DASXWI010000397.1:0-6021 GCA_036503755.1 Saprospiraceae bacterium
TCTACATACAAAGTCTTTCCGCTGAACAAAAAATCCAGCGTCCTGAATCCAGCTACCGCATAAGCCAATTGCTCATCACCAACATAGATCAATTGAAATCCATCATTCAGTTGACCAATCATCATGTTACGCAATTCGTCAACACTTCGATGTGGTCGCAACTCCATCATCGTAGGTATGATTTTGTCAAGATCTTCAAGGGTAGCTATTTTAATTTCAGGGGTATTCAATGTTTCAGTTATTAGTTAATGACTTTCGATTCTCGGCTACCAGCTACCAGAAATTAGCTATCAGCTATCAACTCTCTGCTGTCAGTGTTCATCTTTTATAATTCATCTGATATTTCATCTCACGATTCACGACTGACGACTGACGATTTCTGCTCACAACTCACTGCCCTATGCCCTATGCTTTACATCCCCGCTACCGTAGCCGTTCCTATCAAATTCTCCAACGTCGGCGTTTCTCTTCCTCCTTTAGGCTCAATTGTAATCGCATACGTTTGTGTGTCATCTACAAACTGCACTTCAATCAGTCCACTCGCAGGAACATCAAATACATCTAACGGCGCAGGTGCCTGATCAGGTTTTAAGGACCATAGTTGATAGGATTGGTTAGACGCAATAGAAGGTAAGTTTCTAACCTGGATAAAGTTGCGTTTTGTGACTACATTATGATGCAAGTAAAGATCAGTTGATGCAAAGCCAGGTGTAGCCTGGAAGGGAATGATTTTGTTGTCAGGGAAGGTGAGTTGTTGAAGTATCTGTAATTGTGCTGTGAGTTGCTGAGAATTCTGCGCACAGGAATCTCTTTGAGTAATTAGCAGTTGCTCCATCCTCGTTACTTGTTTACTTTTTTGCCAGTAAAAGAAACCCGTAAGCAAAATACCCATACTCAGCAGGACTGCAATCACCGCTTTCATGTATAATGAATTCACTCCATTCGAACTGGAACCTGGCTTCTCATTGATGTCCTTCCGTAGGGTATCCAAAATTTTGTCTTTCATTCCAGGAGGAGCAGGACGAGAAGTACTTCTGGCCAGAAATTCTAGACTCTTTTCAATTTCTCTGATATCCTCCTTCAATTGAGGATAGGTTTTGATATAGCTCTCCACCTCCACCTTTTCGGCAGCTGTGAGCTGATCCATCACGTAGAGCTCCAATAATCCCGATGACCTGATTTCCGCTATATCCACTTTATCATCAATAATATACTTCGTAATCCCGGTCCTCCCAGGAAATATTCTTTTTCTCCTTTTAATTCTTCCCGCAATAAGCTAATGGCAGCCCTAAGCCTGGTTTTGACTGTTCCAAGCGGTATTTCCAGCGTATCAGAAATCTCTTGCTGGGTATATCCTTTCAGATATGCGTATTCCAGGACGATCCGGTAATTGGCATCCAGCTTAGACAACAGGGCAGCAGTATCAATACTGGTCCCTTCAGGCGAGCTCATCATCGGCTTATATACGATTTCATCCGTCGAAATAGTTTTTTGCCGGTCCTGAAAAGTTTTTAAACGCTTCTGGTCCAATGCTGTATTGCGGGCAATCACACTCATCCAGGTAAAAAAAGAAGCTTTGGCAGCATCAAAACTTTCTATGCCCGTCCAGATCTTCAACATCGTTTTTTGAAGTACATCCTCCGCGATCTGCTCATCCCCTAACATCCTGCTGATCATCCCAAACAACGTATCGGCATAATGATCATAAAGAAGAGACATGCCTCTTTCTTTACGAGCCTTTAAGAGTGATATGATTTCTTCGGTCTGGATAAAATGGCCTTTAGGGCTACGAACTTAGTGATTTTTAGGAATATCCGTGAGCAGTACTCGGGTACTCGGTAATCAGTAATCGGTTTTCAATGTCTAAAAGGATTGCTTCTTCATCACTGATTACAGTTTTAGGTTAACTATTTATTCAATACCTTTTTACCGATTACCGATTACTGAATACTACCGACTCTTCTTACCACGTGTTACATGCACAAAAGAAGCAGTCAGCGCTTCCGTAAAGAGCTTTTTAGGAATGGTCTTCAGTTCGATTAAAGTCCACCCCTGTTTTCCCCACTTGTTTGGAACCGGATAGATCATCTGACGATCGATGGTGCAAAAAATGTCCTGTTCAATTTCCGGAAGCTTAATGCATGCCCGGGTGTTTTTTTCATCGAGCGTGAGAAAGATTTTCTTATTGATCCGGAAAGAAGGTTTTTCAAAATGAGGCATCTCTTGAGCATCTTCAAATGCGAGTGCTAGTTGTTTGGCGGTTTTAAGAGATACCATCGAAGTAGGAAATGTTTATGTTTTGATGCGCCTGAATTCTAATCTCGCTACATCTTTTCGTGAAGTGAATATTTTATCCAGTTGACGTGTGATGGGAATAGTTAGGTTTTGAAGTAAATTGGAAATGCTATTCAAAGGCTCACCTTCAACACGTGTTTTTGGATTGAGCCCTTTCCTGATCGCACCACTGACATAATAACTGGTTCGGATATTGATCCATTTTGCACTCGCCAGTTCAAAGCCATGTTGTTTGCAGATGGCTTCATAATAGGAAACAGGTCTGCCATAACACAATTCATCACCGGTGATTTCATTTTCGATGCGCTCAAAAAGAAATACTTTTTCTCCGGCAACTCTGCAGAGTTCTGCCATCAATTGTTTCAGCATGACCTCATCCGTATTGTGTTGCAAAACGGTAGCTGTGAAAACATAGTCAAAGTTTCGGTCTTCAAATGGAAGTTGTGTGCCGTTGACTTTGATGATGTTTACTTCAGGAGGTAGATTTGATTTTGCTAATTCTACCATGTCGGGCGATATATCAACACCCGTCAATGATTTTGGAGATTTAGAAAGAAGTGCTTTTAAATTTCCACCAGGGCCACTTCCGATTTCAAGTACAGTCTTACCAGTGAAGTCAACTTCATTAAGCAGAGATAAAAACCGCTCCCGTTTATACCTATAGTATGGCTCATCATCCCCGGCAATGACATTTTTTCCCTTCCTTGCTTTTATTCGTTTAGCAACCTCAGACCAATAGGGCTCTGGATGATATTGACTCATTTTATTGAATTGTACTGCAAAGTTAGAATTATCAAACGAAAGCTTAGGAGATTAAAGGCTTAGAAGGTTAGGACTATTATACTACATACTGATGCCTAAATGCCTCTCCCCTCAAAACACACACCTCTCACTTTCTCACTGTCTTACTGTCTCACGTGCTCCAGGTACCACTTGTACACTTCATTTCCCACTTTCCGTCCAAGAGCAAGCCCTTCAAGATTATCAGATTGTATATGATATCCACCGATGACCCTGGAGATCCCGGCCATCTCTGCGGTACTTGTAAATGTTATTAGCTTCAGTGTGATCGTATCGCCTGTTCTATCTGGTTCAGTCAAATGTCCTGCGACCCATTTTATTTCTTCTCCAAACGTATCATCGCCCGTATACAATCTTAAGACTTCCGAACATGCACCGCTTACTGTACTATGCCCTGACACATATCCGGGAAAAGCCGGACACAAAAAAGCGTCCGGAGAATAAGGTCTCCAATCTTGCCCTTTCATAGTTACCCAACCTTTACCAGGACCTCCCCATCCAGTTATTTTTTTGTCTTTATAATAATGGTGTACCAGGGCAAATGGCCTTGCATAATCATAATATAATTTGGTATCCCAACAAGCGATAAAAGCATCCATCGCTGCCACCTGGTTAAGGAAAAATAAATTCACATCCTGATCAAGTGAATGACTATCGCGTACAGAGACATTCATTGCAAACTTTAACCAGTGCCCGGCTTGTTGAACAGAATAAGGGCCATCCCGCATAAATTCAACAATGGCTTTTTGCTCATCGGTCATATTCGCCTGGAGTTCGACTACTTCCTTCACTTCTTTTTCAAGTTGTTTAGATCCAACCTTTGGTGGAGGAGGTGATCTGAATTGATCACTGGCGCTCAATGAAACTGGTTTTACTTTTCCCCAAAATGGCGTAAGGCAACCAGGAGCATGCCTGTCTCCATTTTCCATCACAAAATATTTAGGCTGCCAACGGTTGATATCAGTATTTACATCAGGTGAGTTGACCGGACGATAACCACTATAATCAAAATAAGCTTGACCATTTGAAGAGCCAACATCCCCATGCTGATTAGAGCCATCATGTTTTCTTGCCTCCAACACCGCTTTTGCAGCTAAGTTGCCGATGCCTTCGGGTGTGTCCGGATTGAGAGAAGTATTTAAAGGATCAAAGCCAATCGATTGCATGTATTCCTTTAAGAGCAGCGAATCTGCAGGATAAAAAGCAACGAGTGTCCTATAAGCAGCATAGCTGATGGCCTTTTCTTTTCTTTGAAGGGTACGTTCATCAATTGGTCTGCGATCGCTTGCAAGAAGGAAAACGGGTTTAGCTACAGAGTCATACCGGCTCCAGGCATCAAAAACAGCTACAAAAACTAAAGCCAGGTATCGGGAGGTGATGGTTGGTCTGGGGGAATTTCGTTCATTATCACTTGCAGTCCGCTCAAGTGCTTTTTCAGCCCATTTATAAGCCAGGCTTGGACCTGTATAGGATAAACTTTCACCTTTGGTTTTACGGTGAATAAAAGGTTGTTTCAAGTCAGGTTTGCAACCGGAACTAAGACCAAGAATAAGGGTTGAAACAATTAGAAACCTGAATAAAATCATGGGGCGGATTTGAATCTTCGGTGTAAAAGTAGCTTTATAAAATCTGGAGATATGTGCGTTCGGAACCATTTAATACGTTTGGCATTAATAATCAGCACTTTAGGAAACCTCCAAAAAGAAAGGGTAACAAGGATTTTTCATTATTTTTCAGCCCCTATTTATTGCGTCATGATTCAACAATTATAAAAATTGAAACCTACCGATCTTAACGATCCCGAATATTTCCACAAAGTCGTCGATTGTCAGTATGCCTGTCCGGCGCATACGCCCGTTCCGGAATATATCCGGATGATTGCCTTGGGTCGTTATGCTGACGCCTATATGATCAACTGGGAGTCAAATGTCTTTCCGGGAGTCCTTGGCAGAACCTGCGACCGCCCATGCGAACCGGCATGTCGTCGGGGAAGGGTAGAGGAAAAGCCTGTAGCCATTTGTCGATTGAAACGGGTTGCTGCAGACAATAAAGGAGATATACAGGATAGAATTCCAAGAGGTCCTTTTGCTCCAAATGGAAAAAAAATCGCCCTTATCGGTGCCGGCCCTGCTTCCTTAACCGTTGCGCGTGACCTCGCTCCTATCGGATATGAAATTCACCTCTACGATGAGCAACATTCAGGAGGTGGTTTTATGCGGAGTCAGATCCCATCATTCAGGTTACCTGAGGAGGTATTAAACGAAGAAGTCAATTATATCCTTGATATGGGAATACACACCCATTTCAACAGGAATGTATCCAGCATGAAAGAGATTCTTTCAATGGATTATGACGCTGTGTTTGTCGGGACAGGTGCCCCGAGAGGAAAAGATCTCCCCAAGCTTCAAGGAAGATGGGAGGCTCAGGACAAAGTACATATCGGAATCAATTGGTTGGCAAGTGTTGCCTTTGGCCATATTGATAAGATTGGGAAAAAAGTGATTGTCGTTGGTGGTGGAAATACTGCCATGGATTGCTGTCGCACAGCACGAAGGTTGGGTGGTACGGATGTGAAGGTCGTTGTTCGCAGTCCTTTCGAAGACATGAAAGCTTCTGCATGGGAAATCGAAGATGCACAACATGAAGACATCCCGATCATGAATTGCCACAACCCTAAAGCATTCGTGGTTGAAAACGGAGTACTTAAAGGAATGCTTTTTTCGAAAGTGCAAGCTGTTTACGATGCACAGGGCAAACGCAGTTTAGTTGCAGTGGATGAACCTGATGTTTTCATAGAAGCAGATGACGTGCTGATGGCGATCGGACAGGATAACGCATTCCCCTGGATTGAACGTGACCTTGGTATCGAATTCGGGGAATGGGAAATGCCTGTTGTTGATAAAGTCACTTTGCAGTCTTCACTTC
>DASXWI010000398.1:0-5812 GCA_036503755.1 Saprospiraceae bacterium
GGAACAGCTGATCGTCGAGTTGTACTCTAAATAACAAACATTCTGCAAAGGTTACAGCCTGGTTTTCGGGTGTAACCTTTGTTCACGATATTATTATTTCATTCAGAAATCATCTTTATGAGCATCTTGAATTTTCAAAAACCGGATAAAATATTACTCCAGAAAGCAACCGACTTTCAGGGACAATTCGAGTTCAAGCCATTGGAACCTGGATTTGGTCAGACCATTGGAAATTCATTGCGCAGGATCCTCCTTTCTTCACTGGAAGGTTACGCGGTTTCTGCCATTCGTATCGCCGGGGTTGACCATGAGTTTTCCTCTATACCTGGTGTCGTGGAAGATGTTGTGGATATCATTTTGAACATTAAACAGATCCGCCTGAAGAGTGCTATCAAAGGCGATAAGAATACAGAGCATCAGATTTACATCACCATCAGCGGACAGGATGAATTCCGCGCTAAGGACATTGAGTCTAAAACCAATGTCTTCAAAGTGATGAATCCTGAACTGCTCATTTGCAAGATGGAACCTTCTGTCAATCTTGAATTGGAGATGACCATCACCAAAGGAAGAGGTTATGTTCCTGCAGAAGAGAACATGCCAGAGAATGCACCTATCGGTGTAATCCCAGTGGATGCAATCTATACGCCAATCAAGAAAGTTTCTTACCACGTTTCCAATACTCGTGTTGGTCAACGTACGGATTATGAGAAATTAAGCATCGAGGTAGAAACAGACGGTACTATCCATCCTGAAGAAGCTATCAAAGAAGCAAGCCGCATCATGATCCAGCATCTTATGCTGATCACAGATGAGCATATCACCTTTGATGATAAAGTTGGAAAAGAAGATGGTATTGTCAACGAGCATATCCTCAGCATGCGTAAGCTGTTGAAGACTTCACTTGAAGATCTAGATCTATCTGTTCGCGCATACAATTGCCTCAAGGCCGCTAAGATCAATTCATTGGCTGAGTTAGTGAAATTCGATACACACGAATTATTGAAGTTCAGAAATTTCGGAAAGAAGTCCTTAGTTGAAATCGAAGAACTTCTTCAGTTGAAAGGCCTCACCTTCGGTATGGATTTGTCAAAGTATAAGCTGGACGAAGAATAATAAATCAACAACCCTATTGCAGTAACTCTGAGGCTTTTGCCGGGTGCTGCGGAGTCATTTTATCGTTAACCCAAATCTTTTAAGTTATGAGACACGGAAAAACAATCAACCATCTTAGTCGAAAGGCAGGCCACAGAGCTGCATTGTTGATGAACCTTAGCCTTGCGCTGATTCAACACAAGCGCATCTTTACTACAGTGGCAAAAGCAAAGGCACTGAAAAAACACATTGAGCCTTTGATCACAAAGTCAAAATCCAATACAACACACAATCGCAGGGTTGTTTTTGCATATCTCAGCAATAAAGACGCGGTTACCGAACTGTTCTCTACCGTTGCTTCGAAAATTGGTGATCGCCCAGGTGGTTATACCCGCGTGATCCGTACCGGGTTCAGAAAAGGGGATGGTGCTGAAATGGCTATGATTGAATTGGTAGACTTCAACGAAATCTATACTAACACGAAGAAACGTAGAAGCGAGAAAACTACCGATGCTGCAGCTAAAGGACGTCGTACAAGACGTGGTAAGGGTAAGGCTGTTGCGACAGCTGCGACTACTACCGCAGCCGCTACGACCGTTGCAGCTACATCTGAAGAGGAATAGACAAGTGATTAACTTAAATTTAGCTGAAAGCCAGGTACAATTGCCTGGCTTTCTTTTTTTACTACCTGGTCAGCGGCTATTTTAGGTGATTCGATGCTATGCAGATCAGACCGATTATGTTTTTTGCTATATATTTGTCCCCCTGAATGTAAGCGTTAATTATGCCATCAGATTCAGCGGCTCAGAAAGCCATTCTCCTACTTGAAGACGGAACCTATTTCGAAGGAAAAGCTGCAGGCTTTCCTGGAACAGCCACAGGTGAAATCTGCTTTAATACAGGAATGACCGGTTACCAGGAGATATTTACAGATCCTTCTTATGCAGGCCAGATCCTTGTATCAACTCATGTGCACATTGGTAATTACGGGATTAAAGATGCAGAGGTAGAAAGTGGGCATATGCAAATCAATGCATTGGTTTGCAAAACGTTCATTGATGAGTTTAGCCGGACTTTGGCGGACAAGTCCATTCAAACCTACTTTGAAGACCAAAAGAAACTCTGCATCTACGGTGTGGATACAAGAGCCATTGTAAAACATATCCGCAGTAAAGGAGCAATGAATGCAATTATCTCAAGTGAGATAACGGATCTTACAGAATTAAAAAAATTATTGGCTGCTGTTCCCTCAATGGAAGGATTAGAGCTGAGTTCGATGGTCACTACAGACCAACCCTATCTTGTTGGGGATGCTGATGCAAAGTATCGTGTTTCTGCGTTGGATTATGGGATTAAATCGAATATTCTGAAGTGCCTGACGGCAAGAGGTTGTGCTGTAAAAGTTTTTCCGGCAAAAGCAACGTATGAAGAAGTGATGTCTTTCAAGCCACATGGCGTGTTTTTATCAAATGGTCCCGGGGATCCTGCTGCAATGAATTACACCCATGGTGTTATTCAAAAAATAGTTGAGGAGGGGATGCCTGTCTTCGGTATCTGCCTCGGTCATCAATTACTTGCATTGTCACAGGGGATATCAACTTATAAAATGCATCATGGTCATCGTGGGATCAATCACCCGGTTTTAAATACCATTACAGGCAAAGCAGAAATCACCAGTCAAAATCATGGTTTTGGTGTATCTCCTGAAGCCATGATGGCCAAGAAGGACACAGTGGAAGTAACCCATGTCAATCTCAACGATCAAACTGTTGAGGGATTGCGTGTCAAAGGCAAACCCGCATTCTCTGTGCAATATCATCCCGAATCATCTCCTGGTCCCCATGACTCCAGGTATCTTTTCGACGAGTTCCTCAATCTCATGGCCTCCGTCAATTAATAGCTTTCTAAATCATGCCCACCACTCACACTCACTGCTCACTGCTCACTGCTCACTGCTCACTACTCACTTCTCATCCTATCTCCTAAATCCTAACTCCTACCTATCATGAGCGCTATTGTTGATATCATCGCAAGGGAAATCCTTGACAGCCGCGGCAATCCAACTGTAGAAGTTGAAGTTATCACAGAAGCAGGCCACATTGGAAGAGCTGCAGTCCCTTCCGGTGCATCAACCGGTAAGCATGAAGCTGTGGAATTGAGAGATGGTGATCCAACACGATACATGGGGAAGGGTGTTCTTGATGCATGCAGGAACGTAGAAGAGAAAATTGCAGAGCAGATCATAGGGATGGATGTTTCTGAACAACTTGAAATAGATCAGTCGATGATTGATCTGGATACCAATCTTAATAAATCAGGTATAGGTGCTAATGCTATGCTTGGTGTTAGTCTTGCTGTAGCCAAAGCTGCTGCTTCAGAACACAGACAACCTTTATTTAGATATATCGGCGGCGTCAATGCACATATACTTCCAGTACCAATGATGAACATATTGAATGGAGGATCCCATGCAGATAATAGCATCGATTTCCAGGAGTTTATGATCATGCCGGTAGGAGCGGATCATTTCCGTGATGCTTTACGGATGGGGGCAGAAGTTTTCCATCATTTGAAAAAAGTACTTCACAACGCTGGTTATTCTACCAATGTTGGTGATGAAGGTGGTTTTGCCCCGAATATAAAATCGAATGAAGAAGCCATTGAAATTGTTTTGAAAGCAATTGAAAATGCAGGGTACAGGCCTGGTGATGACATGGTGATCGCGCTCGATGCTGCAGCTTCAGAGTTTTATGATGAAGCAGAAGAACGTTATGTTTTCAAGAAATCTTCAGGGGTTAAAAAAACATCAGAAGAAATGGTCGAGTATTGGTCTCAATGGTGTGATAAATACCCGATCTTTTCAATTGAGGATGGATTGCATGAAGATGACTGGACAGGATGGGGAAAATTGAATACAGCAATCGGCCATAAAGTACAATTGGTCGGAGATGATTTATTTGTGACGAATGTAGATCGCCTGGCCCTTGGAATCGAAAGACAAAGTGCAAACAGCATCCTGATCAAGCTTAACCAAATCGGGACTTTATCCGAAACGATTGATGCGGTTCATCTGGCTACACGCAATGGATTCACATCCATTATTAGCCATCGAAGCGGAGAGACGGAAGATGTTACCATAGCAGATCTGGCAGTTGCCCTCAATACCGGCCAGATCAAAACCGGATCATTGTCACGTTCTGATAGGGTCGCTAAATACAATCAATTGCTTCGCATTTGCGACATCCTTGGTGATTCTGCTTTCTATCCTGGAAAATCTTTATTGGGCAGGTAACCAACAGCTATTGGCACAATCCTTGCAGGGGTAAAGTATCCCATCGTTAACCTTAGATTTCCTAAGGACATATCCATTTATCATGATTTCAGATTTAATCCCTTGGACGGGGGGGCATCTGCTTATTTGATTCACCTTATGGATATCAGGTAAGCCTGTCCCCTTTTTTCCTTCCTTTTTGGGGCTTGGACAGGTCCCAATTATCCGTTATCTTTCGGTCTTTACCAACAGGTCTCAACTACATGAAAAAACTTACGCATTTGCGGCAGGTGATTGCTGAGTTAATCGCAGCCGGCTGGCTCAATAAGTACTCTGTTTCAGCAGGTTTATTTGTCATCTGGATGTTGTTTTTTGACAAACATAATTTTTTCACCCAGTGGAACCTTACTCGTGCAGTAAACCAGTTGGAATCTTCGATTGAAGATTATAGCGAGCAACTAGCAGAGGCGGAGGCAGCACATAAAGACCTGATGAATAACAAGGAAAAATTTGCCAGGGAAAAATACCTGATGCACAGGCCAGATGAAGACATTTTCTTGTTTCAATAACCGATAGCATTATCATATTGATTTTATGAGTGTACTTGTAGGAAAGGACAGTCGTGTCATTGTCCAGGGTTTTACAGGAACGGAAGGTACGTTCCATGCAAGCCAGATGATTGATTACGGAACGAATGTAGTGGGTGGAGTCACCCCAGGAAAAGGCGGCCAACAACATTTGGAACGACCTGTTTTCAATACAGTGCAAGAGGCTGTTCAAGCTACTCAGGCAAACGTATCCATCATATTTGTTCCACCTGCTTTTGCACCTGATGCAATCCTGGAAGCGGCAGAATCCGGCATCAAAGTTATAGTGTGCATTACTGAAGGCATCCCTGTACAGGATATGGTCCGGGTTAAGGATTATATCAATAAATCAGGTTGCAGGCTCATCGGTCCGAACTGCCCTGGCATTATCACACCAGGCGAAGCAAAAATTGGAATCATGCCAGGATTTATCCACAAACCAGGAAAAATCGGAATTGTTTCAAGATCCGGCACACTGACATATGAGGCAGTTGACCAGGTTACCAAAGCAGGTATGGGACAATCAACCTGCATCGGAATTGGCGGTGATCCTATTTGTGGTACTACGACCCTTGAAGCAGTTCAATTATTAATGGCTGATCCCGGAACAGAAGGCATCATTATGATCGGTGAGATCGGAGGAAGCATGGAATCTGATGCAGCTTATTGGATTAAAGAAAATGGAACAAAACCTGTTGTAGGTTTTATTGCTGGTAAAACGGCACCTAAAGGACGAAAGATGGGACATGCCGGTGCCATCATCGGAGGAAAGGCAGATACAGCTGCAGCGAAAATGGAAATTCTTGCTGAATGTGGTGTACACGTTGTAGAATCTCCTGCCCAGATCGGTGCAACGATG
>DASXWI010000399.1:0-19896 GCA_036503755.1 Saprospiraceae bacterium
ATGTGATTGTAGTCAATGCTTCCAAGGTAAAGCTTACCGGAAACAAGGAAAATGTCAAGATCTATCAAAACTACTCTGGTTACCCTGGCGGTCTGAAAGAATTGACAGCATCAGAAGTCCGCGCTCGCAAACCAGAACGCCTTGTTGAGATCGCCGTAAAAGGGATGTTGCCAAAGAACAAACTCGGCAATGCCATGGTCAAGAAACTGTTTGTCTATGCCGGACCGGAGCATCTCCACACGGCACAACAACCAAAACCACTCGTTTAATATTCAATCGTCAATTCTAGTCTAAGACTTATATATGGAGACAATCAATGCGATCGGACGCCGGAAAGCTTCAGTAGCCAGGGTATACCTGTCCAATGGCACCGGTAAGATCAAAATCAATGGCCGCGAGTACAAAGAGTACTTTCCGCAACTGCACATCAGCGCACATGTCATCGCGCCACTGCAGGAACTGGATGTCCTCAATCAGTACGATGTAAAGGTCAATGTCAATGGCGGCGGCTTCAGAGGCCAGTCAGAGGCAATCAGGCTCGCGATTGCAAGAGCACTGATCAAGATCAATGCTGATCACCGCGCTCCATTGAAGATCAAAAAGTATCTCACCCGCGATGCCAGGGTGGTGGAACGTAAGAAATTTGGTAAGCCCAAAGCACGCAAGAGCTTCCAGTTCTCTAAACGTTAATCTATACTATCTAATCATAAAAATTTCAACACATCCATCATGGATAAACCATCATATCAGGACTTATTGGAGGCAGGTGTTCACTTCGGACACATGCGCAGTAAATGGAATCCTAAAATGCGCCAGTACATTTTTATGGAGCGTAAAGGGATTCACATCATCGATCTTAACCGCACCTCTGAATGCCTGGAACGTGCTGCCCTTGCAATGAAAGCAATGGCCCGCTCAGGCAAAAAGATCCTTTTCGTAGCCACTAAAAAACAAGCTCGTGAAATCATCGCATCAAATGCGAGGATGATCAACATGCCTTATGTTACGGATCGTTGGTTGGGTGGAATGATGACCAACTTTGCTACTATCCGCCGTTCTGTGAAGAAGATGAACAATCTCGAACAGATGTTGACAGATGGTACATTGGCCAGCACAACGAAGAAAGAACGTCTTACATTGACACGTGAGATGAACAAACTCAACAAAGTGTTGGGTGGTATATCTGATATCAACCGCTTGCCACATGCGATCTTCATCGTGGACATTGGTCGCGAACACCTTGCACTTGCGGAAGCGAAGAAACTAGGGATTAAAACATTCGCGATGGTCGATACCAATGCGGATCCAAACCTGGTTGATTTCCCGATACCTGCTAATGATGACTCTTCAAAGTCTATTTCTTTCATCACGAGCTATATCACCAATGCAATTAAAGAAGGATTGGCTGAGCGTGGTAAAGAAAAAGAAGAGCATACAGAAGAAGCAGCCAAAGCGTAATCCGGACAAAACGAAAATCCGGCTGAGAAACACTTTATCTTAAAAATGACAACCTTAATGAGTACGATATCCGCAACAGATGTCAAAAACCTCCGGGAAATGACCGGGGCCGGTATGATGGATTGCAAAGCCGCCCTGTCAGAAGCCAATGGAGATATTGAAAAGGCGATTGAAATCCTTCGCCTCAAAGGACAGAAGCTGTCCCTCAAACGTGCTGACCGTGATGCCAAAGAAGGCGTAGTTTTAGCACTCGTATCAGAAGATGGAAAAAGAGGAGTAGTGATCAGACTCAGTTCTGAAACAGACTTCGTTGCTAAGAACGAAGACTTCGTCAACCTGGCAAAAGAATTTGCTCAGATTGCCTTGGATACATTCCCGGCAGATCTTGAAACGCTTTTAAAACAACCTTACCAGAATATCACCATTGGTGAAAAAGTATCGGAGCAGGTTGGTGTGATTGGTGAAAAAATTGAGCTAGCAGATTACCAGCGTATCGAAGCACCACAAGTGGTTTCTTATATCCACATGGGTTACAAAGCAGGAGTTATTCTTGGCTTGAATGAAGGTGATGCTAAATTCAGAGATGCAGGTCGTGATGTAGCTATGCAAGTAGCTGCGATGAAACCTGTTGCTTTGGATAAGGATGGTGTTGATGCAGCTACGATCGAAAAAGAAATTGAAATCGGTAAAGAACTCGCTCGCCAGGAAGGTAAGCCTGAAGAAATGCTTGAGAAAATTGCTCAGGGTAAACTCAATAGATTCTTTAAGGACAATACATTGCTTGCCCAGGCTTTTGTGAAAGACAACAGCCTTTCGGTAGAAGCATACCTGAAGAGCATCGATAAAAATCTGACCGTGACGGAATTCAAACACGTCAAACTCGGTTAATACAACGAAACATTTGAAAGGCGAATCAGCGATGATTCGCCTTTTTTCTGCCCCATGGGCAGGACCCGGATTGAAAGTCAAAAAAGCAACTTAAATTTAGAGACCAATTCCTATGCCCAGATTCAAGAGAGTGCTTTTAAAACTAAGTGGTGAAACCCTGATGGGGGATCAGACCTTTGGTATTCATCCTTCCCAACTTAAACATTATGCCGCCGAAATAAAAGCAATTGTTGATATGGGTGTTGAAGTAGCTATCGTTATTGGCGGTGGTAATATTTTCAGAGGACTCCAGGCAGAAGCAACAGGTATTGAAAAAGTACAAGGTGATTACATGGGTATGTTGGCCACGGTGATCAATGGTATGGCTTTACAATCATCACTTGAAAATCTTGGTTTGTACACAAGACTTATTTCCGCGATTGAAATGAAAGCCATTGCTGAGCCTTATATCCGCAGAAGAGCTATACGTCATCTTGAAAAAGGTCGCATTGTCATCTTTAGCGCCGGTACAGGTAATCCTTACTTCACGACAGATAGTGCTGCAGCACTCAGGGCCAATGAAATCAACGCTGAGGTTATCCTTAAAGGCACAAGAGTAGATGGGATCTACACGTCCGATCCTGAAAAAAATAAGGATGCGGTCAAGATTGATCAAATCACCTTTGCCAAAGTGATCAGGGATGGCCTGGGTGTCATGGACATGACGGCCTTTACACTTTGCCAGGAAAACAACCTGCCAATCATCGTCTTCGATGTAAATACACCAGGCAATCTCCGCAGATTGATGGAAGGAGAAAACCTCGGCACTTTGGTGAAGGACTAATCCATGAATAGTATTTTTAGATTCTTCTCACTTTTGATTCTGTTCGTTTTGCCAGCGGGATTAATAGCGCAGCAAAGCATTACATGGGATCAGTTGACCGATGTGAAGTTTTCAAAAAAATATGATGCCACCCTTGGCATTGAACTTCTAACTGCATCCTTCGGAGAATCAGTTAAAGCTCTCGATGGAAAAGAAATAATAATCAAAGGATACATCATCCCTCTTGATCCACTTGGCACTCAATATGTCATCTCCCGCAATCCAATGGCGAGTTGTTTCTTTTGTGGTGGTTCCGGTCCGGAAACTGTAGCTGAACTAAGACTTCATCCAAAATCAATTCGTCGATATGCTACAGATGAATTGCTCTCTTTCAAAGGTATCCTCAAACTCAATGAAAGCAATTCCGCTTCACTGAATTATGTCATTTTGAATGCGGAGAGACTTTGAACGTGAGGAAAGATTGGAGTGCTTCGTAATTTAGTTAAAATAGCCGTGGAGACCTTAATAATCAACTAGATACGACAGTGTGGCACACCTAGGTGTGCCACACTGTCGTATCTAGTTGATTGATAGGCTGTTGAAAGCACTTTTAACTAAATTTCGAATCACCAATCTTTCTCAGCAAAACCTCCGAAATCTTCCGCTTCGATTCCACCGTCCATCCGGCTACATGCGGACTCAAAACCACACTCTCCAACCGACTTAATTCTTCAAACAGGACTTTGAATTCTTCCGGTCCAGAAGAAGGAGGTTCGTAGGGAAAAACATCAAGGCATGCTCCCCCAATATCACCACGCTTCAACGCATTCAAGACATCGCTCAGGTTGATGTTTTTACCCCTGGAAGTATTGATGAGGACAACGCCCTTCTTGCACTGACGAATGAAAGAAGTATCCACCATTTCCTTAGTCTCTGGCGTAAGGGGTATATGCAAGGAGATAATATCCGATTCAGTCAACAACGTTTCAAGACTCACTTCTTCGACATGTTCCGCGGCATAACCTTCAAGGTATTTGTCGTAAGCGAGCACCCGGACATTCCATCCTTTCCATAGCTGTGCAAACGTACTTCCATTATTTCCATACCCTATGATCCCAATAGTCTTGCCTGAGATTTCCCAACCTCTATGTTTTTCCCTCAACCATTCGCCATCACGTACACTTTGGTCTGCGCTGACCATTTTATTACTCAGGTTCAACAACATTGCCATTGCATGCTCCCCCACTGCCACCGCATTACCCTCTGGTGCACTCAGAACTGCTATCCCATTCTCCTTGGCAGCTTCTAGGTCAATGATGTCTAATCCACTACCCAGCCTGGCTATCCATCGCAGCGAAGGAGCTGAAGTCATAGTGGCTCTATCGATCACGCATCGGGTATTAATGATCACACCTTTATAATAACCTAGCAGGCCCTCCATCTCTTTTCGACTCATTTCAGGAGCGTAAGTCATCGCAAACCCCAGATTATGAAGGCCTTCCAACATAATCGGATGGACATAATCCGTGATTAACACATCTTTCCTCACCATATTTGAATGCAAAGGGTTCTCTTTTTTGGCAAATAGTATCTTTGTCCGATTTTTGAAAGGACTTGCTCCACTTTATTAAGCCAACCGGTAGATGCCCAAAGATAATAGTATCCGTTCTGTACTGATCATCGGAAGCGGACCCATCATCATAGGACAAGCGTGTGAATTCGATTATTCAGGTTCACAAGCCTCCAGATCCCTAAGGGAAGAAGGAATTGAAGTCAGCCTGATCAATAGCAATCCTGCTACGATCATGACTGATCCGGTGACTGCCGACAATATCTACCTCCTCCCACTCACCGTTGAAAGTATCATTCAGGTCCTTGAAGAGCGCCAGATCGATGCTGTATTAGCCACCATGGGCGGTCAGACTGCGCTTAACCTGGCGATAGAAGCCGACAAAAGAGGAGTTTGGAAAAAGTACAATGTCCGCCTTATCGGTGTAGATATTGCCGCAATAGAACTTGCCGAAAACCGGGAGGCCTTCCGCGATCACATTGTAAAGCTTGGGATGAAAGTTGCCCCAAGTTTTATAGCCAACTCTTTCCTTGAAGGGATGGAAGCAGCGCAAGCAATCGGTTTTCCACTGGTTATTCGCCCTAGCTATACCCTTGGAGGTACCGGAGGAGGATTTGTGATGAAGGAAGACCAGTTTGAGGAAGCTCTCCGCAGAGGCTTAAGTGCCTCTCCAACTCACGAAGTATTGGTTGAAAAAGCAGTACTAGGATGGAAAGAGTTTGAACTCGAACTCCTTCGCGACAAAAATGATAATGTAGTCATCATTTGTACTGTGGAGAACCTGGATCCGATGGGTATCCACACAGGGGATAGTATCACCGTAGCTCCTGCCATGACCTTGAGTGACACTGCTTTCCAGGAAATGCGCAACCAGGCGATCATGATGATGAGATCGTTGGGTAATTTTTCAGGTGGATGTAATGTACAGTTTGCTCAAGATCCGGCTACCGAAGAATTAATCGTAGTTGAAATCAACCCTCGTGTGAGCCGGTCCTCCGCGTTAGCTAGCAAAGCAACGGGCTATCCAATTGCAAAAATTGCAGCCAAGCTCGCGGTTGGTTATACGCTGGATGAACTCAAAAACCAGATTACAAAAACTACAAGTGCTTGTTTTGAACCGACGCTGGATTACGTAATCGTAAAAATGCCCAGGTGGAATTTTGAAAAATTCCATGGTTCAGAAAACACCCTTGGCTTGCAAATGAAATCTGTTGGAGAAGTGATGGCCATTGGTCGAACTTTCCAGGAAGCATTGCAGAAAGCTTGTCAATCTCTTGAAAATAACCGCACCGGCCTTGGCGCGGATATGAAGGAATGGATCAGCACCAATGATATTATGGAGCGTCTTGAAACAGCAGGTGATGATCGCATTTTCAGATTGAAAGATGCATTACGCCTTGGTGTGTCAGAAAGAAGCATTCACAAACTCACTTTGATTGATCCCTGGTTTATCAAACAAATCAAAGGATTGGTAAAAGCAGAAGAACGTTTACTTCGCTATAACCTGGCTGAAGATATCCCAGTGGACTTTTTCAGGGAACTCAAACAGATGGGTTATTCCGATGCCCAAATCGCTTGGTTGATGCGCATCAGTGAAAAGGAAGTTTCTCGCCAACGGTATAAACATGGTATACGCCGAACATATAAAATGGTGGATACCTGCGCAGCGGAATTCGAAGCAAAAACTCCTTATTTCTATAGCACATTTGATCAGGAGAATGAAAGCATTCCTTCGAAAAAGAAAAAAATTATTGTCCTAGGTTCAGGTCCCAACCGTATAGGCCAGGGAATTGAATTTGACTATTGCTGCGTACATGGTGTCCTTGCCATCCGCGAAGCCGGTTATGAAGCCATCATGATCAATTGTAATCCTGAAACCGTTTCTACAGATTTCGATATTGCGGATAAGCTTTATTTCGAACCAGTCTATTGGGAACATATCAAAGAAATCATTGAGCTCGAGAAACCTGAAGGGATCATCGTTCAGCTAGGTGGTCAAACCGCGTTGAAACTTGCTGAAGAGTTTTATAAAAACGACATCAAGATCATCGGTACTGATTTCCCCGATATGGATATCGCTGAGGATAGAGGAAGTTTTTCAGATCTTTTGAAGGAACTCGAAATCCCATATCCTAAATATGGTGTTGCGCATGATGTAGATGATGCGGTCCGTATTGCTAAAGAAGTCAACTACCCTGTCTTAGTTAGACCTTCTTATGTGCTTGGAGGACAGCGGATGAAAATTGTGATCAATGACCATGATCTTGAAAGACAAGTCCTGAGCATCTTTAAACACATGCCTGATAACAAGGTTCTTATTGACCAGTTTTTGGAAAGAGCTAAGGAGGCTGAGATAGATGCTATCTGCGACGGAGAGGATGTACATATCATGGGGATCATGGAGCATATCGAACCAGCCGGTATACATAGTGGTGATAGTTCTGCAGTATTACCTCCATACAGCTTGAGCCAATCAGCCATCGATCAGATGATTGAATACGCCAGGAAAATTGCTTTTGCACTGAAGATCAAAGGATTGATCAATATTCAGTTTGCTATTCGCGTGGCTAAAGGAGGAACAGAGGAGAAAGTATATGTCATCGAGGCAAATCCTAGAGCTTCGAGGACAACTCCATTTATTGCCAAAGCGTACAAAATTCCTTACTTGAACATAGCTACCAAGGTTATGCTAGGAACACATAAACTGAAAGATTTTGGATTTGACAAGCAACTCAATGGGTACGCCATCAAGGTTCCGGTCTTTTCGTTTGAAAAATTTCCGAATGTTGATAAGCGTCTTGGGCCTGAAATGAAGAGTACAGGTGAAGCTATCCAATTTATTGATGATCTTACAGATCCGTTTTTCAGGGAATTGGAAAGAAACAGGAATATGTATCTGTTTGAATAAAAAGCATTTGCTTCAAATCAATAGATGATTCAGTTCCTTTTACATTTGAATTAAACTCCCATCGGAAGCCTTTCGCATTCCAAAAAAGCCATCAAAAAGCAAATTGAATACTCACAGGAGTATCCTTATTATCGTTGAGTGGAAAGGGCTTTCAAGTTTTACTTGATGAAATGTAACTGTAAGGTAACTGCCAATTGCTTGATTATCTGTCCATAGAATAGGGGTAAGCCAGCAGATATTTGTCAGTTCTATTACTAACGCATCGTTCTTGACTTCTTACACGATAATAATTTATTAACATTGTGGGCTTTTTTTCGCTCAACATCCATTTTCTTTAGGTTAAAAGAAGGTTTTTATGATCAGACGATTACTTCTCATCTCTATTTTTTCTTCAATCGGGCTAACAGCCTGGGCCCAGTCATCCCTGGAAGGAAAGGTTACCGATGTTGCCACTGGCGACGCGTTAATTTTCGCTAACGTGGTCCTTTTCAAAAACGGAAACCTGATTACGGGTACTCAATCGGATCTCGATGGGAATTATGTATTCTCTTCCGTTGACCCAGGAACCTATGATGTTGAAGCCAGTTATACTGGTTTTCCAACCCAACGTCAGACAGGTGTTGTGATCCTGGCAGGTAAAGCAATCCGCCTCGATTTCAAACTTGATGCGGGGGTTCTGCTCCAAGGCATCGAAGTCGTGGAATACAAAGTACCGCTGATTGAACAGGATAATACAACCCAAGGTGGAATCAAGACGGCAGAACAAATCCGAAACCTACCTAGTAAGAGTATCAACGCCATAGCTGCCACTACAGCTGGCCTCTCCAGTATCGATGGCGGGGATATTAACATTCGGGGCTCACGCACAAATGCCACAAATTATTACCTGGATGGAATGCGGGTAACGGATGGTGCACTCATCCCACAATCTGAAATCGAGCAGTTACAAGTGATTACAGGAGGTATCGAAGCACGATATGGAGATGTGACGGGTGGTTTGATTTCATTGACTTCCAAAGGTCCATCATCTGCATTTTCTGGTTCAGTCGAGGTGGAAAGTTCAGAGCTGACTGACCCTTACGGTTATAACCTGATTAGTGCAAACCTCAGCGGTCCTATTCTTAAAGATAAAGAGACCCAACAGTCTATCCTTGGTTTTAGGACGTCAGTGCAATATCGTGACCGGGAAGAGCCAAATCCACGGGCATTCGGAGGTTACAGGGCAACAGAAGAAGCTATTGAACGTCTCGGAGCAGATCCGTTAACTACCCAAAATGGCACACCTATCTCTCTGATTGAAAGATTGGAGGAAGACGATGTCAAACTGCTCAAGGCTAGACCAAATGTTGGAGATACAAGGTTGGATTTGACCGGTAAACTTGATTTTAAAGTAAACGATGCTATTGACCTTACGCTGGGAGGTAACTTTTATGATGAGAAATCCCACTTTGTTCCAAGTCAAGACTTTCCAGGTGGAAGTTGGAGTCTCGTCAACTGGCAATACAATCCATACAATGAAGACAATGGCTTTTTCTTAAATGCCAGGTTCAGGCATCGCATTGGTGGTGCGAACACAGATCCCGAAGCGGCTCCAGCTTTGATTCGGAATATTTCATATACCCTGCAGTATGGTTTTGAAAAGAACTTTACCGAAAGAGGGGATGATCGATACAGAGATAATCTTTTCGCCTATGGATATGTAGGTGACTTCGATGTGGATTGGTTTCCTTCGATAGGCATAGCTCCTGATACTGCCAGTCCATTTGCAAACCCACTTTTCCCTGGCTCTCCCATTTATGGTGAACATTTCGGGTATACCGAAACATTTGCAGAAAATGGATTTACACCTTCTCCGGACATCAACCCATTGTTGAGTAATTATAATCAGGATCAGGAGGTGCTCAATTTCAGAAACTATTATGCCTATAATGGATTTTGGTCCAACATTGTCGACAATGCTTATTCTGACGTCCATACCAATGTTGGCGCTGTATACAATTTATTCCGAAAGACAGAATCAGACATTCACACCGGTAATCTCAATGCCACCTTTGATATTTTTCCAGGCGGTTCCGACAAGGGAAGACATAACATCCAATTTGGATTAATCTACGAACAACGTCAGGACAGGTCATGGGCCATGAATCCAAGAGACCTTTGGACCAATATGCGTTTTGCAGCTAATGACGCTCACATCATCGGTCTGGACAGTACCAATATCATTGATACCATGATGTTGGGTGTCCCTATTACGCCTGGTCAGATAGATTCTTTCCCGGTATTCATTTATCAGACCTTAGTGGAAGAACAACCTGAACTTCTGTTCTACAAAAAAGTAAGAGAATTGACAGGTCAAACAGATAATGAATATGTCAATATCGATGGACTGCATCCAGATCAACTCAGTCTTGACATGTTTGCTGCCGAAGAGTTGACCAATCGGAGAACCATAGGTTATTATGGCTATGATTATTTAGGCAATAAGCTACCTTATTCCACAACGTTTGATGATTTCTTTACAGCAGAAGACGCTGAAGGACGTAGAACATTGCCAGTTGCTGCTAATAAGCCTATTTATAGTGCCGCCTATATCCAGGACAAGTTTACTTTCAAGGATGTCATCTTCAGGCTCGGTCTTCGTGTTGACCGATATGATGCCAATACCAAGGTGTTAAAAGATCCTTACTCTCTTTATGAAATCATGGGTGCTGATGATTTCTTTGAACAAACTGACGAAACAAGAGCTGTTGCCGTACAGGATGATTGGAAGGTATATGTAGCCTCAGAAGGATCTACCAAAGTCCGGGCTTACCGTGATGGTGACCAATGGTATACTGCTGAAGGAACCCCGGTGAATGACGGTGCTGAAATTTTTGGAAGTGAAATTCCTTATCCGTTTTACGTGGAAAGAAATTCCGCTAACAGGAACATCCGTAGTGCTGAATTTGATCCAAATGGTTCTTTTGAAGATTACGAGCCTCAGGTCAATTGGATGCCTCGTCTGGCTTTCTCTTTCCCGATTTCAGATGAAGCCAACTTCTTTGTTCATTATGATATCCTTGTACAGCGTCCTCCTTCTAATACCATCGCTACTCCTTTAAATTATTATTATTGGGCTGAAGGACCTCCACAAAACAATCCAAACCTGAAACCAGAAAAGACAATTGATTTTGAAGTTGGTTTCAAGCAAAAAATTTCCAATTCCAGTGCTATAACACTTAGTGCTTATTATAAAGAAATGAGGGACATGATCCAATCCCAGGAATATCAAAATGTACCTGGCGTACCAGGAAACAGTTATAATTCTTTTGGAAACCAGGATTTTGGAACGGTGAAAGGTTTCTCTTTCAGTTATGATCTTCGTCGTACCCGTAATCTTGAAATGACCGCAGCGTATACACTTCAGTTTGCAGATGGTACCGGATCAAATGCTACTAGCCAGGTTGACCTTAATGTCAATGGACGTGGTAATCTTCGTTACTTATCTCCACTGTCTTTTGATGAGAGACATAGGCTCTCCGCGAATATTGATTTCCGTTATGGATCAGGTGCACAATACAATGGACCACGTTGGTTTGGGGCAGATGTATTTGCGGATGCAGGAGCAAGTTTGCAAATCAATGCTGCATCCGGAAGGCCATACACAAAACAACAACAGCCAGAGCGATTCGGTGCAAGTGGTTTGACGGGCGCCATCAATGGAGCTCGTCTACCTTGGAATTCAACAATGGACTTGCGCGTGGATAAATCATTCAGAATTGGAGGTAATGAAGGCGGAAAGCCATTATTTATGAACGTTTACATTCGTATAGAAAACCTCTTCGATTCTAAAAACGTAATTGATGTTTATAAAGCATCGGGTTCTCCATATGATGATGGTTTCCTTGCAACACCGAACGGACAATCTTCTATTCAGACCCTCGAGGATACAGGTCGGGCAGAAGATGTAGACAATTACCTCATATCGTATCAATGGCGTGAACTAAACCCTGGATTCTTCACTTTGCCAAGAAGGGTATACCTCGGAGCAGTACTTCAGTTTTAACAGTCGAATTTATAATGGCTAATTTCTCTTTTTCTTTAAGCGAACAGAATATGAAAGGAATATTTAAGCTTACGTTCATAAGCATGATCATGATTGCTTCAATCCCATCGTTTGCGTGGATTGATCCAGACCGCGACCCACCGGGTGCGGCAAATAAAGATAAACCTATCAGCTATAGGTCTGATTGTGCGCCAGCTACTATGTCGTATGACCTTGCTATTAATAATGTACGCGCAAGGCTACTCAATGGAGGTGACATGTGGTGGGATTTGGATATCGGCCAATATGTTGTGCCTGCAGTGGATCCTGCACTAGGTGTACCTGGTGTCTCGTCTCTCTTCGCCGGAGCAGTTTGGCTTGGTGGTTTTGACGATGCGGGTAACTTAAAAATAGCTGCTCAAACTTATCGTAAGCTAGGCAATCAATTTTTCGATGATTTCTGGCCTGGTCCTCTGTCCAACGTTGGTACCACAGGAGCAGATACTTGTCTCAACTGGGACCAGTTTTTTGTCGTGAAAGGTGTCAATATCCGTAACCATATCCGGGCTTATGAAGAAGCTGTTGAACTAGGCGTTCCCATGGATTGTGAATCTATCTCGGATGATTTGAGAAAGTATCCTGCAAGAGGAAATCCATACTGGAGTGAATATTATGATTTCGATTTGCCAAATGATAACCAGGGATTAGGAGCTTTTCATGACCTCAACGAAAATGGTTTGTATGAACCTTGCGAAGGTGATTATCCGGCCATTGAGATTAAAGGCTGTCCTACGGAAAGTAATTTCCCGGATGAAATTGTTTTTTGGGTTTATAATGATGCCGGTAACAGCCATACAAATACGAATGGCCGCCCTATCCGTATGGAAGTGCAGGTACAAGGCTTTGCATATACTACCAATGACCAGATCAATGATATGACCTTTTACAGGTATAAATTGATCAACAGAGCTGTTACACCAATTGATAGTACCTTCTTTGGTATGTGGGTTGATCCTGACCTTGGTTGTGCCGAGGATGACTTTATCGGTTGCGATACCAGTCGAAGCTTAATGTATGTTTACAACCAGGATGAATTGGATGGAAACTCAGGTTGCGATTGTACAACTGGAAGCACCACCTATTGTGATGAAGTTCCTATTCTGGGAATTGACTATTTCAGGGGACCACTAAAGCCTGAAAGAATCACAGACACGTTTAAACTGACAGCACTTCCACTTGACAAGCAGGATTATCCATTTATACATGACACACTCGGATATATTGGTGACACGCTGATTATCCTTGATGTTGACCACAGAATTGAATTGGGTATGTCTTCCTTTACGTATCACGTTAGAGGAGATGCTGGCTCATGGCCTACAGGGATGCATGATCCTCAGACAGATGTTGAATTTTACAGGTATCTCTCTGGATCATGGAGAGATGGTACCCCTTATACGTTTGGAGGGAGTGGATACAATTTAGGCCCAGGAAGTCAGTTGATAGATTATGCATTTACTGGCGATCCCCCAGCTACAAATGACTGGTCCATGTGTTCGGCCAGCCTTGGTAGGATGGACCCCAGGACAGTTCAGGCAACAGGTCCTTTTAGATTGGATCCCGGAGCTATCAATGAACTTATCATCGGAGCAGTCTGGGTACCTGATCAGACTTACCCATGCCCTGAGCTTAATGAATTGCGCGCAGCTGATGATTTAGCACAAGCCTTATTTAACAATTGCTTTATCCTTCCAAATGGACCGGATGCTCCGGATCTTGATTGGATCGAATTGGACCGCGAGCTTATCATGGTCCTGAGCAATGATGAGGAGACCTCTAATAATGCTTTTGAATTATATGCTGAACGAGGCCTTGAAGTTCCTGAAGGAACGATCGATAGTAACTACGTTTTTGAAGGATACCTTGTTTATCAACTCCTCAATGGTAATGTGACTACCGGGGAATTAGACGATGTGTCAAAAGCACGTTTGATTTTCCAGGTTGATAAAAGGAATGGTATTTCAAAACTCTTTAATTGGACAACGGTCACCGGGCCAAATAATACAGCAGTTTGGGTTCCGATTGAACAAATTGCAGGTGCAGATGCCGGGATACTTCATACGTTCCGTATCACCGAAGACCAGTTTGCTTCTCAAGACAGGCAGCTTGTAAATCACAAGCATTATTACTATACAGCAATTGCTTATGCGTATAATGAGTATGAACCTTTCGATCCGCTTACGTTAATTGGACAACGCAGACCATATCTTGAAGGTAGAGGAAACATCCGAACATATGACCCTCTTCCACATCCACAGACCTATCAAAATATTAATGCGTTGTATGGAGAAGGTCCGATTATTACCAGGTTGGAAGGAGTAGGTGCCGGTGAAAACTTTCTGGAACTTGACACTGCAGAATACAGCCAGATTCTTTCCGGTACGAATGGAGGAGAGGTGACCTATGCACCAGGTGCAGGACCAATTCGAGTACAGGTTTTCAATCCGCTCGTAGTGGAGGATGGCACATACATTCTTGAGTTAGTTGATCCAACACCTGCGGGTGGTGATTCTCTTTCCCTCAATTCGACTTGGAAGTTTTATAAAGAAGACAATCCATCGGAATTTTATGTATCCGAAAAACCAATATCGCAATTGAATGAACAATTGATTGCCGAACTTGGAATTTCAGTTTTTATCGGACAATCGGAAGATGTCGGTGATGCCAAGGATGAAGTCAATGGTACGATTGGATATTCACTGGATTATCTGGATCCTCAAAAACCTCAATGGCTCGCTTTTATTGGTGATGATTTCGGAGGTTCTCCAATTTTTAACTTTCTTCAAACAGAACTTCCGGAGTATCCAAATTTTGAATTTGATCCTAAGCAGGCATTTACTTCATTCTCTCCATGGGTACCTTTTTTCCTGACGGATTATACCTTTGCAGAACCCGCAGAAAATCCTGCCGGATGGAATATCACACCCGCATGGCACGATCCTTCTGGCTCTGGTGTACAGAATCCACAATTCGGAGGTAAATTAGAAAACCTCAATAACGTAGATATTTTCCTGACATCAGATACGACGAAATGGAGCAGATGTATTGTTGTAGAATCTGCTAACCAATATTATTATTCTTCAGCCGAACCTGGTCTTGCTTTGGAAACAGAGGGCAATAAAAAAAGCTTTACCTCTAGAGCAAAACCTTCAGTTGGCAAGAAAGATAATGATGGTGATGGTTTCCCGGATCCGGATGGAGCAAAAGATGCAAATGGCAATCCATTGACAGGTATGGGTTGGTTCCCTGGTTATGCGATCGATGTTGAAACAGGTGAACGAGTGAATATCTTCTTTGGTGAGAATAGTGTGTATCGTGATTTTGTCGCTGAAAATTTCGATCTCGGAACTGCATCACACGATATGATCTGGAACCCAACTTCTCAATTTTTAGCAAGTCAAGTGGATAATCCGACACTTATTGATTTATATCTAGGTGGTCAGCAATTTGTCTATGTCACACGTGAGAAGTATGATAGTTGTAAGGTTTTACGAAATGCTATTGACAGGCCAACTGGTCCATTAAAACCTAGTGCGCTGGCTAAAGTGACATGGTGTGCCATTCCACTTTTGATAAATGATCCGACGATTTCATTGCTCCCACTCAATGATGGACTTATTCCAAATGATGTCATTATCAAATTGAGGGTTGACAATCCATACCAAAGGGCAACAGGCAATGGTAACTTTAATGATTACCCAGCATACAGAGTCGAATTCAAGGGTGTTGCTTCAGAGCCACTTACAGATGCGGATATACCATCAGCACTTGACTCCATAAATGTTGTTCCCAACCCTTACCTGGCGTACAGTTCCTATGAAGCTTCTTCATTTGACAATACAGTTAAGATCACCAATCTGCCGGCAGAGTGCGTAGTCACCATTTATTCTTTGGATGGCAGATTTATCCGACAGTACAATAGGAATGAAGAAGGGAAACCAAATTCTCCACCAAGGAATAACCCACCAGTTGCAGTCAATCAGATTGTACCTGATCTCGAATGGAACCTGAAAAATTATGCAGGGATTCCAATCGCGAGCGGAGTTTATCTGATCCATGTGAATGCACCAGGTCTTGGCGAAAGAGTGATTAAATGGTTTGGCGTAGCCAGGCAATTTGACCCAAGTGGGCTATAACATCAAAATAACAGAAGACAAATTACTTTTTTAAACCAGCTATGCCGAAAGAAAGGAAAGTATGAAAAGACATTTAAGAAAAGCTTGGATTATCATGTTTGCCATGTGCCCCGTATTGATTTTTGCAGGGAATCCTGATCGCCAGGGGGAAGCAGGCGGATATGAATTACTCCTCAATCCATGGGCCAGAAATGCCGGCCTTCATGCCATGACCACCTCTATGGCCTCAGGTGTAGAAGCCATGCAAATCAATATTGCCGGCTTATCCAGAATGGGAAAGAGTGAGTTTGTTATTGGACATGCTCGTCTGTTTGAAGGGACAGGGATTACACTCAATAGTCTTGGTTTTGCCACAAAAATGGGTGAGGCAGGTGCTTTAGGGATTTCTCTGACTGCAATGGATTTTGGGGATATACAAGTTACCACGACAGGTGCTCCCGAAGGTACCGGAGCTACTTTCAGTCCTAATTTTTTTAATATGGCACTGTCCTACAGTTACACTTTCGATAAGAAAGTGTCGGTTGGTATTTTGTTGCGCGGGATTTCTGAAAGTATAGCTGATGTATCTGCATTTGGTCTTTGCCTGGATGCCGGAGTTCAATATGTCACCGGAGTAAAGGATAATTTCAAATTCGGCGTTTCACTTCGCAACATGGGTTCCCCGATGAGATTCAATGGTGAAGGCCTTTCCTTTACGACCCCCGATCCAGGTACCGGTCAATATCCAATCACAGTTGATCAACGTGCTGCAGGTTTTGAATTACCTTCTATGCTGAATATCGGCTTGTCCAATGACTTTTATGTGGGCGATAAAAACCGGATTACGGCAGTAGGAAACTTCACTGCTAACAGTTTTTCGGTTGACCAGATGGGAATAGGAGCAGAATATGCCTATAGGGAAATGTTTATGGCAAGGGTAGGGTATCGTTCAGATCTTGGACTTTCTCCAGACGATCCTGAACATAATGTCTACACAGGACTTTGTGCAGGAGTGACCATTGAGGTGCCTTTAAAGAAAGACTCCCTGGGCAAGTTTGCGGTAGATTATGCTTACCTGGCTACAAATCCATTCGAGGGAACGCATAATTTCAGCCTCCGTTATAAAATGTAAAGACTTGACACAGGGTAGATAATTCCATATCTTTGCCCTGCAATAAATAAAAACGTTCTCACTGGATACCCAGTGAGAACGTTTTTTTCGTCTAAGCCAAAAACTAAACCAATCATCCAGCGTCGGTCTTTACGCTACCCAGATAGGCTGCAGGATGCAGCCAGACTGGAAGCCAGACACCACACCGCTACTTAACATTTTCAGGACCATGAGTGACATCCAATATATGACCCAGGAAGGCTATAACCGCCTGAAGGAAGATCTCGAAGAACTCCGTACGACTGGCCGTCTGGAAGCCTCCAGAGCTATTGCTGAAGCCAGGGATAAAGGGGACTTATCTGAAAATGCGGAATATGATGCCGCCAAAGAAGCACAAGGTATGCTGGAGCTTAAGATTTCTGAGATGGAAAAAGTACTGTCCGCAGCCCGTGTGATCAGTGAATCCCAGTTAGATACCTCCAAAGTAACCGTCCTGGCAAAGGTTAAAATCAGGAATATAAAGACCAAAGCCGAGGTCGTCTATCATCTTGTGTCAGAAACTGAGGCTAATCTTAAACTGGGTAAAATATCTGTTAGCAGCCCGATCGGTAGCGGTCTGCTTGGAAAGAAAATAGGTGAAATCGCCAAAGTCAGGACACCTGGCGGCGAAATGGACTTCGAAATTCTCGACATCTTTTTCTAATTTTCTCTCATGCCTACTATTTTTTCCAGGATCATCTCAGGGGAAATCCCTTGCCACAAGGTGGCCGAAGATGATCGTTGCCTCGCATTCCTTGACATCCGCCCAATAGTTTTTGGACACACTTTAGTTGTTCCCAAAGTTGAAATCGATTACATTTTCGATATGGATGATGAATCCCTTGCCCATCTTCATGTCTTTGCTAAACGAGTGGCTAGGGTCCTGGGCCAGGAAGTAAAATGCCTGAGAGTAGGAGTGATGGTCGCAGGACTTGAAGTCCCTCATGCCCATATTCACCTGATCCCAATGCAATCTATTGGGGACCTCTCCTTTGCCAATCCAAGACCTGAATTTCCACAGGAGAAAATGATGGAATTGGCTGAAAGGCTCTTTAACAAATTGAAATAGCTACCCTACCACCACATGAAAGTGGTGGCAATTCAAAATGATAAAGCAATTTAATTGCCACTAGTTTTAACTAGTGAACTGGAATTTCATGCCTTCCTTAAAGGATCAGAAATCTAAACTTTCTCATCACCACTTGAAAACGATTTTATTGATATGACTCAATAATCATTTCCAGATAGTTCTTTTACGGTTTCGGTCAGGAAATCGAGGTGCTTTAGACAAGTTGTTGTTATTTTTCTATAGACATCATAAAATGTCATCATTTCATTTATGTTTTAAAAACATCAACAATGACTAGACAGTTAACTTTCCTTTCCGCGTTCTGTCTCCTAAGTTTTTTCACTCTGAAAGCGTATGCCTCACCAACCACCTACAGATCAAGCTGTAAGTACGAGCTTGACAATGCACCATCCCTGACAGGGATGGAAGACTGCAATGATTTCGTAAGCCATGCGGCGTCATTGATTCCCGGAAGATCTCATTTCATTAATGCCGAAGAGCCATGTACCGAATTAAATAGTGAAGGATATGAATCATCATTTGGAATTTGGATTGATGGAGGAAGTAATTGTGAGAGGTCCACGTCCTTCCCGAATTCCGGAAGTTTCAGTGTGCAGTTGAGAAACGCTATTGGCATCACATCTTCGATGTTTACGCAGAATCAGAATTTTGTCGGAATGGGAGTAAACATCGCCTTTTCCTATTATCCACAAGGCTATGAAACCTATGAGGGTTTTGTCCTCGAATATGCTACAGATGGCGGAACGATATATACTGGATACGCAGCATGGGTACGTGGCATTCATTTCCAAAACAATACTCGTTACAATGTATCAGTCGTTTTGAATGGCATGACCTGGACAACACAAAGCAGGTTGCGCTTGCGCAGTGTAGGATCGTCAAATGATGACCTGGTCTATATCGACGATGTCGTCATCAGCAACTGCTGCCAAGTTGGTGCGTCATGTAATGATAACAGTCAATGTACAATCAACGACGTAGTGAATGCAAATTGTCAATGCCAGGGCACATATCAGGATGCTGACAGCGATGGCACCTGTGATGCATTTGATATTTGTCCCGGCCTCGATGACTATTTAGTAGAGAGCCAGGCCCCTTGCGATGATGGAGATCCATGCACAGTCGGGGATCATTTGGATTCAGATATCTGTGGCTGTGAAGGGCAGTATATCGATTGGGATCAGGATGGATATTGCCAGAGTGAGGATCCTAATGATGTAGATGCCTGTATTCCTGACCCGGAAAACCCGGCATGTAATCCATGCATTACCCATGATAATGCTCACTTTGAATCAAACTTTCAAATCTGGAATTCAGGAGGAAATGATTGTAGCCGGGTTTATGCACCTCAGCATGCATATGCAGGAAACTATTGTGTACGCATCCAGGATAATTCTGGTGCACAATCCTCTATGTTCACAGACAATATCAATCTTGCAGGTTTGAATAATGTCAGTGTTACCTTCTTTTTCAAGGCCGTCGGCATGGAAGTCAATGAAGATTTCTTACTGGAGTACTCCACAAATGGAGGAGGAAGTTATACAGTAGTTGATTCATGGAGTAGGGGCACTGATTTTGAGAATAATTCCGTGCAATATCGAATTGTACCGGTTACCGGAGTCACATGGACATCCCAGTCCAGGTTCCGGTTCAGATGTGATGCGAGTGCAAATGATGACCAGGTGTACATCGATGATGTCATCATCAGGAGTTGCCTGAATTTCCCAATGATGCAAGCACCGGAAATCACGGACCCACCAGTGATTTCAAATGATCATCAAGTTTTCAATCCTGACCCGGAAGATTTAATCCTTAGCCCGAATCCTGTTTC
>DASXWI010000400.1:0-2166 GCA_036503755.1 Saprospiraceae bacterium
AGACCAAAACTTGGGGTTTTGTTTTCAAAGATCTCCTGCTGTGTGACTAAGCGCGTATACGGATCACTATCCGCACCCTGGCTAGCATTTCTGGCACCCTGGTCGATGCGATACCAGTTGATATGAGCACGATTGACCCCATAGATTAAGCTATCGATTTCGTTAGCTTCAGTGAATACTGAATCGCCATCTATTACAGCATTCCTGGGTGTAGAGGCCAAAAACCATGAAGTAGTTGGTGTACGCAAATCGAAATTACTTGTGGTCCCTTCAAAATCATCGAGATACACTACCCCTTCATTATCTTTTTTATTCTTATCAATAGCACGAGAGTGACTTGGCTTTAGGGCAGCCATCTCAGCTTCAAAGGTGATATTCGAAGGAGCATTGGTATTTATCCCGGGTATTTTATCTACCAGCCTGGTCAGCCAAGGAGCTTCATTGCTGTAGTTCATGTCGAGCCCATAGATCCTGTTGTTGATCGGATCATCACCGATATTCACCTTCTGTGTATAGGGTCGTTCATACATGTGCAGGTACGTACCTCCAACGGTCATGTGTTTATTGACCTCATAATCTGCCCGTAACCCGAGCATTGTTTTTCGATTGAAACTAAACAATGCATTATCCTCAAAGGATACATTGATCGGTGTGCTTGGCTGGAGAAAGGCTTCGTTCAGGATTTTTATTCGACCGATATTGTAATCGATGGTATAATCTTCATTCTCTTTCAACACCTGCCCCCCAGCGGTTACGCGGACAGAACCTGGTGGTATATTAAATGCGCCTAGCGATATATCGGACGAGGTGGACGATTTCGCTCGTCCTCTTAATGTGTATCGGTTAAGCTCAGCAAATTCCCTGGCCCTTACAATGGTGCTGTCATAGAGTTCATTGTAAACATAGGCTGTATCAACTCCCATAGCTTCCCCAATGGCTTTCTCAAGCGTATTACCGAAAGGCTCGAGCACAGGGAACATAATAATCCCCAGGGGTGGATTGATTGTAATCCCTGATATAAAGTCAAACTTACCATCAGGCTGCGGGTCTCCAGTGATATTCAATTTATCCAGACCAAAAATAGTTAGGAGAGGAGTGTTACCCAGATTGGAATTATCCGGAAGAAAACGTTTGAAACCTAAACCTGGATCTTCATAAAAAATATCCAATTCAAATTCTTCACCATTAAGATCACCGCCACCAATCCGGTAAACGTTTTTCATCATAAGGTCCCATGTTGCCAGATCTACACGGTTATTTGTCCCTTTAAGTAATTTGACAAAAATGACTTTCTGTGTACCGGATGTATCGGTGTTTTCTATATCCTGAGATAATTCACCTACCTGGAATACATTTCCATTGTAGGTATATTCATACGCTACCCCAATCACCTCATCCTGTTCGAGACGGATATTGAGGGAGATAAATCCGAGGTCTGGATTAAACCGGTATTCTGTAGGATTGAGTTTTCTTCCTTGTATCTTTTCAAAATCTCTTGGTGATTCAAAATTGAAAGGTGGATTTTCCAATACTTTGACCGTATTATCAAGATCGCGGATATCAGGATTGCTTCGTAGCGCCTCCATGATTCTGTTAGTGTTATTATCCGGCACTATATTCTTCATGCAGATATCCATGAAGGGAAGGGTATCCGGGTTTCGCCACATGTCCGGATTTTCATTTACCATGTCATGCCATTCCCCGAGATCAGTGATGGCTACAATATCCCGGACATCTGTTGTCTGGTTGCGGTCATTGGTTACCCAGACTTCAAGTCTTGTGATTTTAAACAGACTGCTGATCTGTGGAAGATTGACAAGCCCGTCTTCAAACGTGTTACGATTATAATGGGAAAGGAAAAAGTGACGGTTTTCATCATACTGATCTGCATACACAGAAAATTCCTGTACGACACTTCCCCCTTGAATCTGGATAGAGTTTTGTTTTGAATTTTGTTGTGATGCAAGTGCTGTAAGTCTTAAATGACCGAATTGCAATTCTGTTTTTATACCAAAGAGACTTTGACTTCCCTTGATCAACGTAGATTTTAATGGAAGACTCACATCCCCTGCCTCAATGGATTTGAGAATTTCGTCTTCACTAAAAAGATCAGAGTTATAATCGAGTTTGAGTTTGTTCTGAAAATCGAATGTCCTGGATGTATTG
>DASXWI010000401.1:0-25612 GCA_036503755.1 Saprospiraceae bacterium
TGTCATCATATTAGCTGTCAGAGGAAGCAATCGTATACCCCCATTGGCCTGGCTTGGTATACTTGTTGGTTTCAGCGGAGTTTGTGTGGTCTTTTATCAACATATCCAGGAACTCTTTGAGCTTTCCTTCCTTGGTGGAATCATACTTGGATTGATCGCATCACTTGCCTGGGCATACGGTACTATTTATACAAAAGAATTCGCCATCAATTTTAATCCATATCACAGTATCGGATGGCAAATGCTGATCTCAGGAGTAATGCTCAATATCATTGCCTTTGTCACGGGAGATGTAATACCCCTGAAAGAAATCCGGCTTTATACCTGGGGCGCAATCTTATTCCTTGTAGTGGTAAGTTCGATTATTGCTTTTGTGGCCTATCTCTATGCCCTTCAGAAATTGCCTACAGGCCTGGTATCGGTTTACGCCTACATCAATCCACTGGTAGCTGTTCTTTCGGGAAGCCTCTTTACAGGTGAGCCACTCACGATTCTCATCATTACTGGATCACTCATTACGCTTACAGGAGTGTATATCGTCAACAAAGCGTTGCGGATAAAACCTGAAAAGGATGAGCCGACCATAGAAATTTCCTAGGGCGACTTACAACTGCACTTTATGCAAAACATTAAAAAAATCATCCTTCCTGCTTCGGGCCAGTTGAATCTGCGCACCATCACGCATCAGTAGGAAATTTTCTGACTTGACATACTTCCTCACTTCTTTCAGGTTGATCAAATGGGATTGATGCACCCTATAAAATCCATACTCTTGCAACAGGAATTCAAACTCCTTGATCACCTTGCTGACCATCACCGGTTTGCTATCACGTAAAAACAATTGTGTGTATGCCCCCTGCGCTTCACATCGCACAATGTCCCTGATCCGTACAAATTCTACGGCCTCTGCAGTTGAGACAAGTAATACAGGATCTTCATTTGGATTCTTTATGTTCGACAGCAGACTCTGAATTTTATACTGATCCTCTTCCTGCCTGCCGGAAACTGTAGCTTTCTTTACTGCAGATTTCAATTCATCGATATCAATAGGTTTGAGGAGGTAATCCAGCGCACTGAACTTAAAGGCTTTTAATGCATAATGGTCATAGGCAGTGGTAAAGATGACAGACATCTTAAGGTCGTGCAATTTTTCAAGCACATCAAACCCGGTACCTCCGGAAATCTGTACATCGAGAAATAAAATATCCGGCTGAAGGGCACGGGTTGTCTTTATACCTCCGACCACTGAATCTGAAGATCCAACCACCTCCACTTCGGGGCAATACGTTTCCAGAAGATTCTGAAGCACGATCCTGCTCCGTTCTTCGTCTTCGATGATGACTGCTTTTAATGCTTGTGTCATATGGCGTGTTAGTCTAAAGGTAAAATGATTTCAACTCGTGTCCCTGATGGCCGATGAGCTGTATCATATAAATCAATAATCTTAAACGGCTTGAATCCATTGGAAGAATGCATATGAGAAAGTCTTTCCTCTACAATAGCCAGGCCTTTGCTTTCATGCACTATAGATTCACCACGTTTTGCTTGTTGGGCAGCTTCCCTGCCGATCCCATTGTCCTCAACGATGACAAAAAGGTGAACATCATCTGCAGTGATCTCGATACGCAGGTGACCCGGAGTTGGTTTCTTCAACAAGCCATGGCGTATCGCATTTTCTACTTGGGGTTGTATAAAAAATGGTGGAATTTCCACAGTATGGGTATTGATATCCGGGCTGATGTGGATGTCATAGGTAAATTTATCCGGAAAACGCATATTCTCAAGCTCGAGGTAGTCACGGATCAAAGTAATTTCATCCGTAAGCGGTATTCGATTCTGCGCAGAAATATTTAATACCGTACGTAATATCCTTGAGAATTTTGTCAGGTATTTCATAGCTCCTTCCATGTCATGAATGACCATAAACTGCTGGATGGAATTCATCGAATTGTAAATAAAATGGGGATTCATCTGTGCCTGAAGTGCCCTGCGCTCCAGTTCGACAATTTTCCGGTTAACCTCAGCTTCCAGTTTTTCTTTCTTCTTAATGGAATGTTCGCGGTATCGTATAATAAAATAGAGCAATCCAAGCAAAACAAAGGTGGTCAGAAACCTAAACCATGCAGTTGCATAAAAAGGGGGTGAAATATGCACGGGGATCACAAGGTCTTTTTCGGACCAAACATTATCTCCGCTTAATGCTCTCGCCCTGAAAATATAATCACCAGGTGACAGGTTTGAAAAAAGGACTGAACGTTGATGGCCAAGATCAATCCAATCATCATGCAATCCATCCATTTTATATTCATACCGGATATCTGCCTGGTTAGCATAATAAATTCCTGTAATTTCAATTTCTAATACTTTGTCACGATACGTGAGATTAAGCTCTGCCGAATCTCCCTGCATTTCATATCCGGATATCTTCTCCCCATTATTAATCGTCAATGCGGAAAGAAACATGACAGGAGCAGTTGGATTCGGGCGCAATTGTCCGGGATGGAAATAATCAACACCATTCTTCCCTCCAAAATATAGCATGCCATTTGTTGTGTACAGTTTGCTCCTCCTGTAATAACTAAAATTTGACATGCCATCTTTTTCACTATAATTGACAATTTCATTCTTCTCAGGATCCAGGCAACTTATACCGGAATGCGTCGAGACCCACACTTTCCCATCAGGCAAACAGATAACCGAAGAGATGTGATCACTATTAAAGCCATCATTACGATCATAAGACGTCATCGTATAGGTGACCGGATCAAATCTGACCAATGCAACATCCGTTGCTACCCATAGCATATTGTTCTGATCAATATCAAGATCAATGACACTGAAACTTGGAAGTGAATTAGCATCTCCTTCCACTGGAATGAATTGCTTCATTTCCCTGGAAACAGGATCTAACATACCTAATCCTCTGAGGTCGCTGGCAAACCAAATGTGACCGGCAGCATCTTCAACGATGGTTTGTATAAAATGGCCGGCATTTTCATTCCTGGCAATGGGTTTGAACGTATCGAGGAGTCCTTCTGTTTCTGAGAACAAATACAAACCGGAATACCCTCCAATCCATATCCTGCCTTCGCGATCTTGATAAGCCGCACGGTTAGTCCCACTCATCTTATAACTGGCGACCATCTTGCCATCCGGAGTCATCACTCCAATAGAATTGAAGGCTACCAGGATAAGATTGCCACTACGGACTTGTAAAATATCCGCGACGTGGTCTCCCGGAATTTTGTGTCCATTCGGTTGATCAGAAGAAAAAAGTGCTGTTGTTCCAAATTGTTTATCTATTCTCACTATCCCCTTTTCGCGGTATCCAATCCAGAGAAACTTTTCAGTTTCATACATGCAGGTATTCGATTGATGAAAAGCAAAAGGATGGATAAACGTATTAAAGCCTTTCGGATATGGGTATACATAAAAACCTTCCACCGGTAACCAGGTATTCCCGGAATGATCTACAAAGGGCTCTCTGAAAAACCGTTCGTGCGCGATATCACTGTTGACTTTAGTCTGAAGAAACAAAGAAGAATCCCTCAAATCATATCCATATGCCTGATCTCCAAATACAAGTGCCCATAATCGGTTGTCGAGGTCAAAAGCAATTTTAAAAGAGCTTGGTCTTTCACGGAAGGGTATGCCTCGTATCGAACCGAAGGAAATTGATTCCATATCCGAAAAAAATAATCTTCTCTCTTTCAGGTTACAAGCGATCCAAATCCGGTTCGTTCTATCCGGTTCAATATCATAGATACCTGCAGTTGGAAGACCTGCGATGTCACCAGGTTGCATCAAAGTATTGCGATCTGTATCATACACATAAAGACCTTGACGTGTTCCGATCCATACTTTCCCTTTACGATCCGTATAGACTACTGACGGAAGCTCAAGGCCTCCTGAACTATCTTTTGCCTGTAATACTTTTTCATATGGTTCAATGACAAATCCATTGCCCGTATCCTGGACAATAAATAATCCTGATCCTGATGCAATCCAGATGCGATGAAGGGAATCTTCTGTTATGGAAGTAATTTGCAAATCCAATCTCACTTTTTCTTCCAGCGGAATCTTCAAATGTTGGAAAATGGATTTCGACTTATCAGACACATTGAGATCAGCTCCGATCGCGCCTACCCAAAGACGACCTTTAGAATCTTCATAAATCGTGGAGAGCTTATTCCCGGATAAGGAGGTTGAATCATTGTGATTGTGGCGAAAAGCTTTGATCGTATATCCATCAAAACTTGCCAATCCATCTACGCCTGACATCCAGAGAACTCCATGTTTATCCTGGATCATTTTGGTAAACAAGTTATTGGGCAAACCTTCAGCATCACTGAACCTTTCGAATCGAATGATATCGGGCTGGGAAAAGGAGATAAAGAGGTGAAGGCTGAGGCAAAGGCTGAGCACAAGGCTAAGGCTAAGGCGGAGGTGACGCATCCGGTAGTAAAACCGGAGTCCAAATTTCATGAGATGTCGGGCTGACTGGTAGTGCATATAAACAATAGTAAACTACGACATTCTCCTCTGATCCAACCGGGGGGCTTTGGCAAAACGGGCCTTTGAATTGGCAGCCTGTACCTTCCGTTTGATATCCGAATCAGGCCATTTTGAACTCAAAGGAATCCGGTACCCTTCCCAGTATAGCTGACAAGACTTTCGAACCATATATTCGCATTCCTGCACCTGTGCTGTCATTTAACAACCGGTAGCTTCAATTGATTATTCAGTAAAAATCATACCTGAACGGAAGTCCAAATGAAATAAAATCGAAATTTCAATAAAAAGCAACAAGGCCTTAAGCAGATAGTAAGCAATCTAAATTAACCAATGTTGGGATCGTACGGCTGTATTTCATTTGCATAAAAAAAAGCCATGTCCCCAAGATTTATCCTTATCACCCTCTTCCTTATATCCAGTATAGGCATCACTGCTCAGCAAAGACTAGGTGTGGGCATATCAGATCCGCAAAGAATCCTGGATGTCTCTGGTATTGCTGACCGTCATATCCGCATCCACAATACAAGTGAAGGATCCGGGCAGGAATCCGGAATTGAATTCGTCCGTGGCACACAAAATGTTTCTGCTGAAGATTGGAAAATCGTTAATGATGGCAGTGTATTCAAAATCAAGCATGGGAATAATAATTTCACCGGAAGTGAAACAGAAGCTTTACGCATTAATGCATCACTCCATACAGGATTAGGCACAACTACACCAAACAGCAAGCTTAATATTGATGGAGGTACATTAATAGCTTTTGGCGGTCATGGCTATTTAAAAACAGGATCCGTCAATAGTTACAACCTTGCATTTGACAACAACCAAATCCTGGCGTTGAACAATTACGCGCCTTCAACTCTTAGCCTGCAAGCCACTGGAGGCAATACTCATTTTGGACTTAATGGCGGTAATACATATATGGCTATCGGAGGTGGCAGAGTGGGTGTAGGCACAACTACGCTTGATGCGCGATTGAGCGTAGTGGATGACAACTTCCAACTTCACATCGATAATGATTCAGACGACCCCAATCATTGGCACATAGGGGCAAGCAATGATGGATGGGCTGCCGGAGATAATCAACTTCTCTTCAGTCCCACCACAAGTTCCAATGATGCTGTCCTGCGCCTGATGGATGTGACGGATAATGATGGCGTCAATGCACCGGTGATGATTCATACCAATGCAGATCATACGATTCTTTTGGACGGCAATGAAATTGATACCAGGGGTACACCACTCTATATCAATCACAACTCGGATGAAGAAACGTATATCAATCCCTCTGGTGGACGAGTTGGTATAGGGACCACAAATCCCCAGGCTATGCTCCATCTCTATACAGCCAGTGGGAATGCCCTGACTTTGGAAAATGGTGGCTGGACATGGCATTTCAATCCAGCAACTGCAGGTGATGGTGACTTGAGCATTTATAAGGAGGGTTTTCCTGGTGGGGCTATGGCTACGATTGATGGGACAACGGGACAGTGGTCCAATGTTTCAGACCGAAATGTCAAGGAAAATATTGTACCCCTCGAAAATATCCTCGATAAATTGAATGAGCTCACTACCTACAACTATACTTTCAAAAAAGATAACCTGCATCAAAAAATGACCGGTATCATCGCCCAGGAAGCGCAACCGCTGTTCCCGGAGATCGTTAGCATAAACGAAGGACAATATGGAGTTTCCTATGCACAATTAGCCGCAATCGGAATAAAAGCAATACAGGAGCAGCAAGTTTTAATTCAAACCCTAAAAGAAAAGATCAAACTCTTACGACTTAAATCCGGGACATCAACGAATGTCATTGCATCCGATAAATCGATTTCAAATAGCAAACTCTAGTCAAACGATTCTATTCCGTATCACCTGTAAACTCAATTGTCATGATTCGAAATACAAAATATTCATTCGTCATTTTCTTTTCCTTCTTTTTAATGAGTCAATCCCTCAATGGACAATCCAATGTTGGTATCAATACAACAAGTCCGGTGCGTGATCTTGAACTTTATGGCTCAGGCAATCAACATGCACGGATTCAATCGACCTATACCATCGGAGGACAAGCTGTACTTGAATTATTGCTCGGTGGTGATGTATCTGCAGCCCGGGATTATAAGCTCACCAATTTATCGGGCGTTTTTAAAATCATGACGGGCACCGACAACTTCGAAACCGCTGGTGATGAAATTTGGACGATCGACTTAGATGGTGAAGTAGGTATTGGAGAAGATATACCTACATCACGCTTGCACATAAATGGTGGAGAAGAAGCCTCAAACACAGGTGATGGCTATTTTATGATAGGCAGCAAAACAGCTGTCAACATGATCATGGATCCAAATGAAATCCTGGTTCGCAATAATGGTGCTGCCAATAATCTCACGCTCCAATCGCATGATGGCCCTACTGAAATCGGTAATGGTGGAGGTAATACCTTAATCGGTGGTGCAAATGGGAATCTTGGTATAGGGACTACGAGTACTTCTGCACGATTAACTATTGAAGACAATGACTTCCAGATCACGCTCCAAAACGCCAACGGTACGCTCAATGATTGGTTTATAGGGGCGAGTAGTGATTCATGGACCGTTGGTGACAATCAATTAATTTTTAGTCCGAATCAAACTTCAGGCGATGCTGTCTTGAGGCTGCAGGATGTTACTGACAACAATGGAACCATTGCTCCTGTAATGATACGGTCTAGTGCTACTCAAACATTGTTATTGGATGGGAATGAGATAGATGCTAAGGATGAGCCGTTATATTTCAATCATAATTCAAATGAGGAGACGTATTTTAATCCAAGTGGAGGAAGAGTTGGCATTGGCACAGATGATATATCCACAACGCTACAGGTTAAGACCCAGGAGGATGAATATGCACTACGCATTCAACGCGGGGCCACGTCATGGGATATCAATCCACTACCTGCGTTTGATTATCTCGGGTTTGTCAAAGCCGGTTGGACGCTTGCTCATGTCAATGGGGCCAGCGGTCAATGGATCACGATTTCAGATGGCAGGTTGAAAGAAAATATCCGTCCACTCCCGGATGTGTTGGACAAATTAAAGAGGTTACCTATTTACGGATATACATTCAAGGACCATCCAAATGACAAACGTCACATTGGCCTTCTGGCCCAGGAAGCAGAGATTGAGTTTCCTGAAATTGTAAACTCCAATGATGGACACTATACCGTTGCTTACTCCAAACTGTCAGTCATCATCCTGAAAGCATTGCAGGAGCAACAAAAAGAAATTGATTCGCTTGAAATGGAAATCGACCAACTCTTATCCTCCACAACTATCAAAACCAAATAATCATGAATAAAACTAAGATCCTTATTCTTTTTATCCTTGCCCAATCCACATTTCTATTTGGGCAATACAAGATGGGTGTGAATACAACAACTCCCGTGAGAACCTTAGATATCCATGGCAATACAGACCAATACCTGAGAGTACACACTTCATCTACTGCAGGAAGCCAGGTGGGATTAGAACTCATTCGTGGTGATGAGTACTCAACAGCGCAGGATTGGAAACTGGAAAACGTAGATGGCGAATTCCGGATCAATACGGGGTCAGACAATTTTTCTACTAACGGTGATGAAGTACTCCGTATCGATGAACAAGGCTACATGGGGATAGGTACCAATAACCCTTTGACCCGGCTACATATCAATAATGGAGAGGATGCCTCCAATACATTGGATGGATTTATGATGATTGGAGGGAAGACCGCCAACAACCTGGTGATCGATCAAAATGAGATCCTAGCCCGATTAAACGGGGCTCCTTCAACATTATACTTTCAAACCGGTGGAGGTAATACCTGGTTCGGGGGTGGAAACGTATTCATGGGTAACGGTGGTGGCAAACTAAGCATAGGGGACGCAACCCTTCTAGATCGCGTCAATGTGAATGATGGATCTTACCAGATCCAACTTAGAAATCCAATAGATGGCACGAATGATTGGTTTATCGGTGCCAGCAATTCAACATGGCAAACAACAGACGATCTTCTTGTTTTCAGTCCAACAACTGGTCATCTCAATTCTACGTTGCGATTGAAAAGGGTAACCGAAAATAATGGGAGTGAAGCTCCGGTGATGATCAGCTCCCCTTCCACTCAAACGCTTTATTTCGATGGAAATGAAATAGACAGTAATACGCCTCTGTATATCAATCATAATTCAGATGAAGAGACGTATATCAATCCAAGTGGAGGAAAGGTTGGCGTAGGTACAACATCGCCCGATGGAGTACTTACAGTGCGTACGACCGAAGCGGGATTAGGTTTGCAACGTGATTTTGGTACATGGTGGATTGATCCTACAAATACAGGGGTTGTCAATTTCTTTAAGAACACTGACCTTCTTGCCTACTTCTCATATGACAATGCAGGAGATTGGGTAGCTGTTTCAGACCGGAATTTGAAAGAAAACATCAATCCCATTTCACCGGTGATGGACAAAATCAATCAGGTGAAATTATGCACATATAGCTTCAAACATGATCCCACCTCCCGTCAGGATATCGGCGTTATCGCCCAGGAGCTTGAGTCCATTTTTCCGGAGACTGTTAGTTATGCGAATGATCAATATGGTGTGTCCTACGATCAATTGACAGTCATTGGGATTAAGGGAATACAGGAGCAGCAGGAGAGGTTGGAGGAGCTTTCGCAAAAGTTAGATCTTTTGCTGAAGCGGTGAGCGGTGAGCAGTGAGCAGTGAGCGGTGATTTGTGATTTGTGATTTGTGAGTTGTGAGTTGTGAGTTGTGAGTTAAAATCGTCAGGCGTCAGGCGTGAGACGTGAGACTCATGATGATAAAAAACTCGATACTCAAACATTTAACCAATTACACAGCTAAATTATCCATTTGCCAATTACCATTTAACATTTACCATTTAACGTTTGACATTTACGGAATTAAAAACCCCAATTAACCAATTAACCATTTAACCAATCAATGAGACTTCAGACTCTTGTTTTAACCATTTAACCATCTAACCATCCCAATTAACATTCAACATCTAACAATTAACAACTATGGAAGCAACAACTCAATCTACACTATTCACCCGCATCGGGGGAATGGGCGCCGTCAATGCCGCAGTGGATATTTTTTATGGTAAAGTGCTGCAGGACGATCGGGTCAACCATTTCTTCAGGCATATTGATATGGAGAAACAGTCTGGCAAATTGAAGGCGTTTATGGCCTATGCCTTTGGTGCTCCTCTCCCCTATTCCGGTAAAGCTTTGCGTGAGGCTCATCAGCATATGCATCTTCAGGAAGATCACTTTAATGCTGTAGCTGAGCAACTTGTATCTACCCTTAAGGAACTGAACGTCGCACAGGGCCTAATTGACGAGGTCGTAACTGTCGTCCTGACAACAAAAAATGACGTTTTAAATTTGTAATTTAGGAAGGTAAAGCCCCATAAGCAGGAGGGATACAGGATGCGTCGAAGCTGCTCTCCGACTCACTTGTATCTTCTTGCATAATACCCCAGGGAATGGCATGGATAAGGCATGTCATTCCCTTTTGTCTTTATTAAAATATCACAAAATCCATCCAGGTTGGTCGTTGGCATTTGTGAAATGCTTAACTTTCACATCTACTTCTTCAAGCAGCTCTTCCCTTTCCCTCTTTAGTTTTTACCCTGGCCTTTCTGTTGCTGAGAAAGTAGGTAAACATTTCACAACCTTCAAAACGTATTTTATGAAAATCAAGATTTTACTTTTACTCCTTAGTTGTTTCTCTCTTCTTTATACTACCGCACAATCACAGTCTAAACAAACGAAAAAAAGTATTCTTTCAAAAATTAAAAACACAAACAGGTCGTCAGGTGACTTTACCTACAACCTTTCCGTTTTTAGTGATCCTTATGTAGAGTTGACCGGGGGAACTTCAGTCAACAATGATGATTTGTGGGACGACCCTACGTATGTGGTTCCGATTGGATTTACATTTCAACTCAATGGCAATGCCATTACTTCCCTAACATTCAATGGTGTAGGTGCTTTGTACCTTGGAAATACAACGAACCCGGATATACTAACCCTTCTATTTCCATTTGAAGTGGACATCCTTGACCGGGGCTTTGTCAGTGGAACTTCAGAATCCCCAATTAGTTATGTAGTTGTAGGCAGTCCCGGTAGTCGCATCTTTAAACTGGAAATTAAAAATGCAGGGTCATATTATGAATTTGAAGCTTTCGGGACTACGGATATGTATTTCAGTCATCAACTCTGGCTCTATGAGGGTACCAATCTAATAGAGTTCAGGTATGGGGATCGGCTGATTGAAGATCCTGAATTGTTTTATGCAGAAGGCGGGGCATTTGTAGGTTTGACTGATGTTGATGTTACAGTCGATGAATATGTTAATCCTCATTTTCTTGGTGGCCCGGCAAGTGCACCAGTCCTCTCTGTTTTTGATGTAACCATTGAAGGTACTCCAGCTGAAGAAACAGTTTACCAGTTATCCCTTACACTTGGCCTTGAAGTCATTGTAACAGGTGAAAACTCAACATCCTATTGCGAACCAAACGGAAGTGCTACGGCAGAAGCTAGTGGAGGTATCGCTCCGTACGCATATGAGTGGAGTAATGGTGAAACTACGCAGACAATCAATAATCTCGATGCAGGAACCTACCAGGTTACTGTTACAGATGACTTGGGCAATCAGGGATTTGGAAGTGTTACCATTGCCAATGTAAGTCCAATAAATCCGAATGCTGGGGCAACGGATGAAACAGGAGTAGATGCTAATGATGGTACAGCCTTTTCCAGTGCGTTTGGAGGCAGCCCGCCCTATGACTTTGATTGGAGTAATGGAGAAAGTACTCAAACGATAACGGGCCTCTCTCCGGGTGCCTATACAATTACAGTGACGGATTCCGAAGGGTGTACAGCTTCACAAACAGTAATTGTGAATCCTTATGAGTGTACCGGGCTGGAAATTGAAGTACTCGAATTTGATGCGAGCTGTAACGGATTATGTGATGGCCTTCTTGACTTAACCGATGTTCATAATGCGACGCCACCTTTCATTTATGCGTGGAGTAATGGCTTAGCATCTGAAGATGCTTCGGATTTATGCGCAGGTGAATATTTTATTACCGTGACGGATGCCAATGGATGTGTCGTCTCAGCCGGGCCTTACATCATCGAAGAACCTGCCGTATTGTTAGCAAATGCCGGCGCCTCTTCTGAAACCTCAACAGATGCAAATGATGGAGCCGCGTGGGCAGAACCTACGGGAGGGACACAACCTTACACCTATCTGTGGAATAATGGTAATACAGAATCTATCATTACAAATCTTTCCCCAGGAATTTATACTGTCACGGTAACGGATGACAATGGATGTACTGTATCTCAACAGGTCATCGTTGATGAGTTTTTATGTTCAGGCATTATTGATCCTATACATACCGACATGTCGTGTTATTTTCTGTGTGATGGTGAAGCAGGTGTTCTGGTAACGGGTGGTATTGGACCATTTACCTATCTGTGGAATACGGGGGATACCGATAACTTCATTTCTGATCTTTGTGAAGGGACGTACAGTGTTGTGATCACAGATGTAGGGGCAAATTGTACAGGTATCGAGGTATTTGACATCTTCGCACCCGATACGAATGTTGTTACCATCGACAATATACTCCACTACAATAATCTTACAACGGGGGCTATAAACATTACTGCTTCAGGAGGAACGCCACCATATGCTTATGTATGGGAAGGTCCTAATGGGTATACCAGCAATGCTGAAGACATATCAGGCCTTCTTCCTGGCTCATATACTGTCATGGTGATTGATGTGAATGGTTGCGCGATTTCATCTGATCCTATCGTGATCCTTGATGAGACAGTTAGCACTAATCATACCGCAAATCTCCATGCCCGTGTCTATCCGAATCCAGCTAATGAACAGGTGATTATTGACATAGAAAATGTCAGTGATTTTCAGATACAGTTGATCAGTTTGGATGGACGTACGGTGAAATCCTGGGACGGAGCGCGAGTCCTTGAAGTAGATGAAATCTCCTCAGGGATTTACTTATTGGAAGGTGTTTCTGAAGCGGGTGTCTTTAGACAACAAATTGCTATACAAAAGTAAGATTTGAAAAAGTGTTAAAATGGCCCTGGAGGCCTTAAGATTCAGCCTGTTACGACAGTGTGGCACACCTAGGTGTGCCACACTGTCGTAACTATTTGATTGTCATGGGCTACGAGGGCATTTTAACATATTTTCGAAACACCCCCTTTTGACTCAAGAAATTCCCATCGACGTCGCTTCTTCCGCAATCCTCAGGGACTCTACAGCATTACTTTCATCAATCACCCTCCGGTGAGTCCGATCTTTTATCCATGCCCACTGATCCTTCAGCATGGACATGACCAATTGCTCATAGCGGTCCATCTTATCTTTGATGTCGCCCGACGTAATCGTCATCAAGGCATCATAGACGATGTCCTTAAAATTACCCCTGACATGCTGTCTCTCCCCGGTTGGTGTCTCAATGACATCGATAACAGCATTCGGAAAATATTGGCTTATTTTTTCAAACTGGTCTTTGGTAAATACCCCATGCATCCGGATTTTGACTGGAACCCATTCATACAAGGTGATATCACCCCTTTCAAATTGCAACCGCAGTTCTTGTCGGTCTAATACTTTCGGCTGATTAAATCCATGATAAAAATTAACGGGGCTGTTATTGTAGAGGACAACGGCCTGGACTCTGTCATCAATTTCTCTGCCTGTATTTTCGCGCGCAATCTCCATGGAGTGGATCAACTGTCCCTTGCCAAACCAACCATCAAACATGTCAAAGAAGTGTACTCCGTGTTCAATGAAAATTCCCCCACTCTTTTCTCTTTCCCAAAACCAATGTTCAGGAACCAGTTTTTCATCGCTGGCATAGTTTTCAAAAAATCCATGGACAAAATCACCCAGCCACTTCTCTTCAATAATAGTTTTCACAGTGGCATACAAAGGATTATACCGTTGCATCAGGTTGACCGTATAGAGGAGTCCATTCGCATTTGCATAAGCTGCAAGTTCTTCAGCTTCGCTGGTCTTCAGGGCAGCAGGCTTTTCACAAATGACATGCTTGCCAGCATGTAAAGCAAGTTTTGATTGTGTGTAATGTAGATAAGGAGGAGTGGCAATATAAATCAGATCAATGGCTGAATCCTCAAGCATTTGCTCATACTCAGGATAAACAAGTGCATTGATCTCATTCGCCAATTGCCGGGCATGGTAGGATTCAATATCCGATACGCCTTGTATCCGGACTCCTTCAATTTTCAAAAAGGCTTTTGCTGCGAAAGCAGCAAATCCACCAGCACCAAGAATACCAATTGATAGTTGATCCTTCAAGCGATAAAATCTAATTTAACAATGTCCCAACGCCCACCAGATAAGTAGAAATACTACAATTGTCCCAAGGCATCCTCCACCTAGTTTATAGGCTCCATATCCGGCGATAAGTCCTCTGAATAGATTATTCATGTCTTTGCGTTTTGTGTGATCAGATATGAATAAAACGATCTTTAGAGAACCAAAGTATATGTGAACTGTGTGTAATGAAAACAAGACCATCTACTTTAAGCCTTGTTTTTCTGAATGTTATATTTAAACTTTTCAAATTTATATTTAAACACTTCATCAGCAGTGAGAAAGGGAACAGTGAACAGTGAGCAGTGAAATTATTATTCACCACTCACTACTCACAATTTTAATTTCTCTTCGGATACGCAGGTGGTACCGGAAGATCCTTCCTGTTCTTCAATTCTTCCAGGATTACTTCGATCGCTTTATCCAGTTGATCATCTTTTCCTTTAAACTCATCTGCAGGATTATTATACACGACGATGTCTGGATCTACCCCATAGCCTTCAATTGGCCATGTTTTTCCTTCGATGTCATAATTGGCAAACTCAGGCCTGTTTAAATACCCTCCATCTACAAATGGAAGAGAGCCACGTATCCCAACTACTCCACCCCATGATCTACGTCCAATTAATTTTCCAAGTCCAAGTGCGCGGAATCGGTATGGAAAGATGTCTCCGTCTGATGCTGAATATTGATCCATCAATAACACTTTAGGACCATATGCAGATTCAGGATCTGTATTGGGAAGTGTTACATTTCTTGGCATATCAATAAAGACTGGCTTCCTGTTGAGGCGCTCTGCAATATGAGGAGATACATTTCCTCCCCCATTGCCTCTGTCATCGATAATGAGAGCCTTCTTCCCAACTTGTGGATAGTAATATTTCACAAACTCATTCAATCCGCCAGATCCCATGTCCGGAACATGAATGTAGCCAACCTGTCCATTTGTTTTTGCGCTGACATATTCAATATTTTTTCTTACCCAATCCAGGTAATACAAATCACTTTCATCGGCAGTGGGCACCACAAGTGTCTTGCGACCACCCGTCATATCTGGTTTGCTATTCACTGTCAACTCTACTGTTTTGCCTGCGGTGTTTGTCAGCAATTCGTATACATCACTCACGGTTTTAGTACTTACGCCATTGACAGCAATGATAAAATCACCTGTATTCACATTCACACCCACTTCAGTCAATGGTGACCTGGTGGAACTCGTCCAGTTTTCACCTTTGAGGATTTTATCTATCTTAAAATACCCGGATGCATCCCTGCTCACTTGCGCACCAAGCAAACCTTGCTGTATTCGATCAGCTTTTGGAACATCTCCACCACCAACATAAGCATGGCCTACACTTAGCTCACCAATCATCTCACCGATGATATACGTCAGGTCATTACGATGATTGACATAAGGTAATAAGACTTCATACTTCTTCTTCATTGCAGCCCAATCCACGCCATGCATGCCAGGGTCATAAAAGAAATCGCGCATCTGTCTCCATGATTCATTATAGATCTGCTGCCATTCTTGCTTGCGATCTACAGTAAGTTTCATATTGGACAAATCCACCTTTTTATCCATACTGGCCTTGTCCTTTGGCAGATCAATGATCGCATAGGCCCCTTCCTTTGACAAAATCATCTTCTTAAGATTAGCAGAAATGATATAGCTGCTGAATTCTCCGATCTCTGTTTCCTTTTTATCCTTCAGATTGAAGACCTTGAGTATGGCCTTTGGTGATTTAGTAGAGCTAGACATATAATAAACAGCATCTTCCACAGCAGAAATCGCAAAGTAGTTGCCTGCGCTTACAGGAAGTGCGACTACCCTGTCTTGTATTCCTTCAAGGTCAATCACTGTAACTGCAGTCTTCACCTCAGGAGTAGACATTTCCTTTCCTTCTGCTTCCGCTTGTTTTTTCTTAGCATTTTTTTCTTTAGCGGCTGCAGGTGTCGTAGAGGTGACAGATGTATCCACTTTAACCATTACTTCATCATTCTTTGGAGCAAGAGGCGAAGTAGTTGCTTTAGCCAGGGTTACAAAATATACCTTGGCCATATCTGCATAACTGTGATTCCATTCTGTACGACTATACGTTGGACTGAAATCACGATCCGAAACAAAGTAGAGATATTTGCCATCAGGGCTAAACACAGCTCCGGATGCTTCATACCAGTTGTCTGTGACAAGAGTTGACTTCTTACTGTCAAGACTATACAAGAAAACCTTTCCTCTGAAATCATCATCAGACCTTGTGTACGCAATCCATTTACTGTCAGGAGACCAGTTGACACTACCATGCTCCCAGGTTTTAGCCTGGTCAGCAAGCGTGACTTGTTTTGATCCAATATCAATGTATTGTAGTCTCAGTTTCTTATCCGTCCATGCAATTTTTTTACTATCAGGAGACCAAATCAAAGAATACTTATAGGTATCTCCTTTGTCTGTCAGTTGGATTGGAGCTCCTACACCATCTTGTGTCCTGATATATACTTCATCTTCTCCTGTAGCATCACTAATATAGGCAAGGTATTTTCCATCCGGTGACCACGTAACTGCACGCTCATGCACACCAGGTGTTTTGGAAAGATTACGGGTGATCCCATCTTTTGCTGGAACAGTCCATATATCACCACGTGCAGTAACTGTCAACCTATTCCCATCAGGTCCCAAGTCATAATCGCCACCTTCGATAAACTTAGAAGCATCAACCAATTCATTTCTTCCTATCGCCCCGTCATCTGCTATATTGATAGTGACTTTAGAGGGTGTACCTGTTTTTAAATCAAGTACATAAATATATCCTCCGTTTTCATACACAATGGCATCAGCTCCGAGGGATGGAAACTTTACATCATATTCTGTATAGTTGGTGACTTTAGTGATTTGCTTCGTGGCAATGTCATAAACAAAGATGTTCATGGTACGATCACGGTCACTGCAGAAATAGATTTTATTTCCATACCACATCGGATAGACATCTTGCGATTTGTGATTGGTGATATTTTCCATCTGGCCGGAAGCAAAATCATAGATATAAATATCATCTGCCATTCCACCTTCGTAATACTTCCATGTCCGGAATTCCCTAAAAATCTGGTTCATGGCCAGTTTGGAATTGTCCGGGGAATAAGAACACCATCCACCAACCGAAAAGGGAAGTTGTGTAGACATGCCACCATCCACCCCGGCAAAGAACAACTGTCCTTTAAAATCATTAAATGAAAGTTTGCGGCTCCTGTAGACGACACCTGAGTTATCATTCTTCCAGGTCATGACAATATTGTTGGGGCCCATACGATCGCCCAGGTCATCACGACCTAATGTGGCAGAATACGTCAATCGAACAGGTACTCCGCCTTGAGCTGGCATCTTATAGACCTCGGTATTTCCATCATACTGTCCTGTAAACGCCAGAGTACTACCATCGGGAGAAAACCTGGGAAACAGTTCGTTTCCTATATCGGTCGTAATCTTCCGGGCTGTACCGCCGGAACGGGCTACTATATAAAGGTCTCCTGCATAGGAAAATACGATTGCTTCCTTAGAAACTGTAGGAAACCTGAGCAACCTGGCTTCAGACTGGCTATAAGCCTGCACCGTGCTGAAAAGCACCAAAACGAATAAAAGTATTCTTTGCATAAAATGGTTGAGTTGGATGTAGGATGTCCGGAACCCTTGATTCCGGAAAAGGATGCAAGATATATTGATTACAGACGAGAAAAAGATAATTTTCGATGAACGTCCAATCCTCCACGCCCTATGTCAGATAGACTTTCCACTGACCTTTTCATAGAGGTATAGGACGAACATGGCCAGTAAAGGCAAAGAAACCACAAAGAGACTTAAGCCCTTTTGCTTCAAGGCGAACCGGAGGATCAAGCTGCTTGCAAGGATAATCAGCAAGAAAATAATCAAAAGTATGTTGAAGTCAACCCCTGCTCCAAAAGATGATCTGAATCCTTTTCCGAGAATGGCTATGATCAATATCAAGACATTGATCACCCAACAAGACCAAAAGAGGAATGTCATTTGATTTCTATTTTTCAAATGGCCCGTTTATTAAAAACACCCATCTCAACTAATTCCAATTTTCTCCCATGGGTGAAATGCATTTTTTACATTCCGAAGTGTTGATCTCAACTCAGGAAAATGGCGAATGAGAATATCTTTCATCGAGGTATTCTGCACCCAGTCCATTCCAGGTTTTGTATAAATTTCAGGTTTGAAATCTGAAGACAAAAAACGATCACTTTTCAACCTGCGTGATGCCATGAGGATAAAAATCCTGAATGCCGTATCACTGAATCCAAATCCTTTTGGTAGTGGTTCACTCAGCATGCCAACCTGCAAATCCACTTTTTCAATATCTCCATTGTAAATCTCGCTGATCTCCTTTGCCAGCTCTTTTTTACCCCCGGTCAATTCTTCAAACGTTGATGCAGGTTTCATATGAATCAATCTACGAAACTGATTGTATCGAGGTACGCCGCGCTCACGATCCCTGAGAATATCAACTGTAGCCATATCAAGATGCTTGCCATCAGGTGTTGTGATATCACGAAGGAAATTAGGATAGTTATGTATGGTGATGGCACCAGGATGTGCGATTCCAAAAGAATAGAACAAATCAGAATAGCTCAATCCTTTTTCCATTGGTTTTCTGGCTTTTTCGAAAACCACATCTGTCATATCAAGTGTTTCCTTTTTCCCGCCAGTCTGAATATCATAGAATGTTATGCTATCGGGCAATAACGCATGAAGACGATATACAGAAACAAACTCTTCAGTTAGCGAAAAAGGTGATCCATGATGATCCACTTCTGAACCCGGAATACCGCTCATCACTTCACCTGAACCTATCCTTCCCCATACTTTGTGTAATTTCTCTCCCATGAGTCCCCACCAGTTTGCATTCATCGCAATCTGAAGTGCAGGATGTGGAAGTATCGCAGGTGTCCACTCCACCGTATGAATTTTTGCCATCAATGCACAATTGACCAGCCGTGCTGTATCAAAAATCTGGTCACTCGTCCATTCTGGATAATGATCTCTTAGTTCTTCACATATAGCATTGTGTTCGAGAGCAAAGAGGGTATGCAGCAATTCAAGTCCTGTCCACCAATTGTCCGTAAAACCAGAAATCGGAATGCCCCGGTGATCGCGAGGCAGGTAATCATCAAGCGTCCCATCCTCTACAAATAATTTTCCATCCAGGGCTTTACCGCGTAGGATATCTGTTTGAGCTTCAGTAGATCCATAAATCTGCGATCCGTCCCACCAATGTGTGTTTTTATTCCGATATGCAGGAAACTTACGATCGATATCGCATAGTGGTGTGTCCGCGAGAGTTTTATGAACCAACATTTTTGGTTCCGACCAACTATCCCCTTCGGGTAATGGAACTTCCATATGCTCAGTGCTGTCAAAATGGCCAAACCAATCATGGACCATAAACTGGATCCAGGGAGCAGCAAGGAGATTGACAATAGTAGCTGGCTTAAATTCTGTACGCTTCATCAACTTTTCACTGATGATCCTTGGATTAGGAGTCATCAATGTTTCAAGATCAGGTGGGGCTGTAAATTCTCTTGGCATATTTCGGCCCAGGCGCATACCGGTGCAACCCATCATGGGTTGGTTGATATCATTAAACTTTCCATCCGAATGACGGATTGCATAATACTTTGTATCATGAAACGGACATGACTTGACGTCGCCCTGGTGCTCTGGAGTCGGATACGTGTCATGCAGGTTTTTAGCGCGCAATTCGTAACGAAACGAGAGGAGATTGATGATACCAATCCATTTTGGTAAACGGTGCCATGCGATAATGCGATTGACACCCTTGAAGGTACTGACCAGTGCCTTTTGGGTAAACGTAAGTTTCATCGGGTATAGTGGGTATTCGTTATGGAGCTAAGATACTATAAGATGTAATTCACTTGAAATATACTTAATGGTCGTGTTGATGATCCATCGGGACATACCTCGATTCTTTTCCAAATAGGAATAATTCCTCTCCTTCAGCATGAATCGACTTTTCAAACCGGAAGCCAATTTTTACTAAAAGGTGAATCGATCGTTTATTGTCAGGTGTGGTGATGGCCTCAATTCTGCTTAGCTGTAATATCTGTTCAGCATAATCCATGGCTGCAGCCGACACTTCGAATGCATATCCCTGACCGGTATATTCAGGTAAGAAAGCAAAACCATAATCTGGACATTCAAGGAAAGGCCGTTTGACAAAACCGACGGTGCCTACAGGTTCTCCGGTTTCTTTGTGTACGACTATATAAAATCCAAACCCATTATCCTTATAACTCTTTATAGCACCATTCATCAAGTAATGTTCTGCCTCCTGCACAGTTCGTACATTCCGGTCACCGATAAATTGTATCCAGGTAGGTTCATTCAACAATCGGAGCATGAAGGGTGCATCATCAATATTGAACTTACGCACAATGAGGTGTGATGTTTCGAGGATGGTGGACATGCAGAGATCTGTTGTTTTAGAATTAGAAAAAATTTAGCACTATTCTAGCTTAGGAGGTTAGGGGCTTAGAAGATTAGTCTGATCAATACTTATTCTGATGGAATGCAAAAATAATCCCCTCGCCTATAATCTCCTAAACTTCTAAGCGCCTAAGCCAAACAATATTATTCATTCTAAATTAGCAACAATTATCAATGATTAGTACTTCGGATCATACATATAATCAAGTATCGATTTACGTAGATCCGCTGGTCTTTCCACGCGAGCCAATCCAGCTTCAAATAATTTTTCAGCAATTACTTCGGCCAGGACAGGTGATACTTTACGGGTTCCATTGATTTCCGGATATAAGGCACCCTTGTCAATGTCCTCCTGGCTGACAAAATTAGCTAATGTCTTTGCAGCGAGCAGGAACATATCATCCGGAAGAATTCTGGCTTTTGTGATCAATGCTGCTAAACCAACTCCTGGAAAAATGTAGGCATTATTTCCTTGACCTGGCTTAAAGACGTGTCCATTATACTCCACAGGTTGAAATGGACTTCCACTTGCAAAGACAGCTTTTCCTTTACTCCATGTATATGCTTCTTCCGCTGTACATTCTGCCCGGTCAGTAGGATTGGATAAAGCAAAGATGACCGGACGTGGATTAATGGCACTCATCAGTTCAATGACCTCTTTTGTAAACGAACTGCCTGTACCGGTGGCACCAATCAATATGTTTGGTTTAATGGTTTCAACAGCTTCCATCAATTGCATGAATGGAAAATCATGGGCAAATGGTTGTTTATGCTCAGCCAGGTCCGTGCGGGATGATACCACAAGACCTTTGCCATCAAGAAACCATAATCGTTGATGTGCTTCTTCATAACTAAGACCCCTCTCTATAAATGCTTTTACCATGAGATCACCAATCCCTGTAGAGGCAGAACCAGCTCCTAGAAACATAATCCTCTGATCCTTGTAGGGTATATTTGTAATCCTGCATGATGCAAATACACCTGCTAACACTACAGCCGCTGTTCCCTGGATATCATCATTAAAACAAAGAATCTGTTTTTCATACTTGTGCAGCAAAGCATAGGCATTCGGTGTTTGGAAATCTTCAAATTGAACAAGCACATCCGGATACCTGTGTTGAACGGCATTGATGAATTCATCCATGAGTTCAAAGTAAGGCTGCCCTTCTAAGCGTTTATGTGGATATCCTATATATAATGGATCATCAAGCAATACCTGGTTGTTCGTGCCAACATCAAACATCACCGGAAGACATTGGTGAGGATGTATTCCGGCACTAGCTACATAAAGTGATAATTTACCAATTGGTATTCCCATTCCATTTGCACCGAGATCTCCTAGTCCAAGAATACGTTGTCCATCCGTAATGACAATGACACGCACATCATCTTCAGGCCAGTTTTGTAGCACCTTATCGATCATCCCTTTATCCTCCGGGGTGATATACAAACCCTGGGAGTGTCTGTATATATGGGAAAACTCTTTACATGCCTGGCCAACAGTAGGTGTATAGATTAAAGGCAGTATTTCCTGGGTATGTTCGATAATAGTCTGATAAAATAATCGCTCATTTCGATCCTGAAGAGCGGAGAGAAAAATATAACGCTCAATATCATATTCTTTCCGGCGTAGGTTGCCCATAATCCTTTGGATCTGGCTGGATTGGGTTGATACAGCATATGGTAAAAGCCCCCGTAAGCCAAGTTCATCACGTTCTTCTCGAGTGAAAGCCGTGGATTTATTGAGGGCAGCAGAATGAAGAATTTCAATATTGCGCTTAGATGCAGACATAGCCTGTATAGATAACTTGAGATTGGGCACCAAAATAGACTGAATTTCCCAATTCCGGGTGAAGTTGGACCTCCCCCTTGAAAAGGTTAAGTCGACAAACAGAAATCCAAATCAGGATGTCATCAATTCTCCATTTCTTCCATTGAGGTTGCGTAAGAAGAAAACAAATGAATATCCAAGACAAATGAACCAAGATCAAAAAACCATTTTCATACCTTCAAAATCATGTGTACCGTTGATTACAATTTTTCATTTGATCTGAAATTAAACTCAACCCTACAATAATCTATATTGAAAAATGAGTGCTTAGACAATTCTTCTAGCCACATTGGCCTGATCATTCGAAAGGTTAGAAATAGGTCAGGCTGTGCAAGCTTATTGAATTCGCAGGGTTCAGGAATCCATGTAAAATCGTAAATTGCTTTCATTAACTGAACAGACCCGCCAATGAATACGCTACTATTATTGTTACTTGCCATCCTACCGGGGCTTGTGATTGCCTTGTTTATCTACATCAAAGACAGAAAAGAGCCCGAACCATATGGATTGCTGTTGCTCAGTGTACTTTATGGGGTATTTGCCTTTTTCATTTCGCGTGGTATCGGCTTTTTATTACATGGCTATATGTTTTCCGGTGAAGGGAGTATAGCTCAACAGGTGACAAAAGCCTTTTTTATGGTAGGCTTGCTGAGTGAAGGGTTTAAATTTCTCTTTCTCCGGGGATTCACCTTTTATTATAAAAATTTCAACCAACCGTTTGATGGTATCGTCTATGCCATTATGGTGGGAATAGGTTTTGCCACTGCTGAAAATGTATTGTACATCATGAATGGTGATCCCCATCCGGATCTGTGGCCATTGGTTACTGCAGTTCCAGCCAATGCAGTATTTGCAGTCATTATGGGATTCTTTCTAGGGGAAGCAAAACTGTTCAGCCATCGTACACTCCTCTATAGTACATTGGCCTTGTTGTTGGCTTCTTTTGTTCATGGATTTTATGATTATTTATTTTACCTCACCCACATCAAATGGTTATGGGTCCAGGCAATCATTTCACTTACCATCATCTGGGTGTTGGTGCATTATGCGCGGAAACTGAGGAGGGACAGTGTTATTTCATGATAGCACTTAGAGCTGTCAGCTCTCAGGTATCAGGTTGAGCTACCAGCCACCAGCTTCCAGCCTCCAGCTATTGGTTCTGAGAATACAGATTTTAGTTTTTAGTCAGGTTGAGCTACCAGCCACCAGCTATTGTTTCTGATAATACACATTTTAGTTTTTAGTCGATAACCTTTCTAAAGTGTAATGCTTTGTTGAAGCTTCACGAAGGATTAAATAAATCAGGATGGCTACGATTATGGCGAAGAAACACCAGACGGAGATAAGGCTTGGCTGGAAAAAGATCCTGGAGATGATGTAGGCTACAAGGAATACCATACCGATTAATTGAATTTTGAAATTCCTTGACATTAAAGGCGGAATAACTGTTGCCACCAGGTAGAAACCAGCAGCGTATGGAATCAATATTTTCGGAAAATCGAGCTTGTAGAAAACATGATGGTTGATGGCTTCGGTATATACATCAAAGGAAATAAGACAATACAAAAAATAGGATGCCACGATGATTCCGGGTAATAAAAACCATTTCAATATCCATTTACGACGTGGATCCTTTTCTAATTGGAGAAAAGAAAAAGGCATCAGGATGGGCCAGACGACCTGGGCTATCAGCAAAAATGTCATCGAAGCTGGCATTGTGAAATGGTTCCAACCTTCATTTTCAAGGGATATCCAAACCAAACCTTCTACTAATTGTTGCACACCAAAAACAAGAGGAACAGTAGCAAAAGAATACTGATGTGGTGATTCCACCTTTCGCATTGCTGCAACACCTAAAACACAAAGACTAGCACCGGCTGTAAAACTAGCCGCAGCGGAGAAACACATCGGGAACGGATTTTAGCAATATTACTCTATTCTTTTGATTACTATCTGCTCAAGGCCTTTTAAGGCCTCCATCCTGATTACACTCAGGGAGATTGGCAATCACTTCCTAAAGGCACAACACAATAAAAAAGTGATCGTCAGGGTTTATATTCAAAAAAACCAATGAAATACAGCCCCTTGTTGATTTCATTATGCATGCTGGCCATTTCTTGCCAACCAAACACAGCGGATGAAAAAATTGATCTGACCCCATACAATAATCATCTCTATATTGAATCTTCCTCGTATGTGCTTCCCTTAAATCAATATGGACGGGCTGTTCTCACATCGATGGATGAAAATGGTAATCAATTTATAGGGGAAACACAATTTTATGCAGATGATCAGCCCCTTGCAGGGAATGTGTTTATTCCGCATTCGATCGGGGAATACAGGATAAAGGGGATTTATAAAGACCTTGAGAGCAAAGAAATACTGATTAAAGTCGAAGAACCTCTTTCCAAAAAGATACTGGTAGAATATTTTACTTCTGAAACCTGCGGATGGTGTCCATGGATCGGCACAAGGTTAGATAGCCTTGATGAGGCCAATCCAAATGTCATATCCTATTCTATCCACGGTCAGGATCCCTGGCAAACCTCTCAGACTGACGATATACAAGAGCTTTTACAGGTTAGTGACCGTCCAGCTATACGAATAAATCGAGGTTATCACCGGAACTTTGCAGCTCCGCTGGTGATCCAACCATTGATAGATTCCATTAATTATTTTTTATCCCGGCAAGCTGAATTACAAATTGCCATTGAGTCAAAAATTTTAACCCATGAGACTTCCATCCAGGTCAAACTGAAATACCACAACACTCCATTCGATTCTATATACCTGAGTGTAGTCGCAGTAGAAGATGAATTATGGTCATATGCTCAAAATAATTATTTCAGCGGAGCAACCTATGCAGGTTGTCCTTATAATGACTTACCAAACCCATTGCCGGAATACAAAAATCACAATGTCATGCGCGGATATTTATCCCCCATTGAAGGCGTCTTGATTCCTGAAGGTCCTTTTGTTGCAGGATCAGAAAAAATAATCGGTGAGTTCCAAGTGTCTTTGAGTGATTTATCCTCCTTCCACAATGTTTACTTTATCGCTCTCGTACATAAAAAGCCAGGAGATATTAAGTTGTCATCCGTCCTAAATGCGCAAGTTGTAAAGCTTGGGGAAACAATTGGGTTTAATGAATAAACCTTTTGTTTGATAAAAGATAAATTTAAGCGACTCCATCCCATGCACACAAGACTGCATACAAGCTTCCGTCCTGATAAATAGATTCCTTTGTTGCGATCAATTCAGGTTTACTCAAACCAATTTGCTTAGCATATTCCTTGAACCGATTTAAAGAAACCGGGTAAGG
>DASXWI010000402.1:0-3695 GCA_036503755.1 Saprospiraceae bacterium
CCTGATGGAAGGTGCTACGCTGTTGAAGTGCTCTGAGTTTGGGGACGAGATCATTTCCAATATGTGATGTTGGAGCTATCAGCTATCGGCTGTCAGCTGTCAGACGTGATTCTTGAGCGTGTGTAGTAGTGAGCAGTGAGCGTTTTGGATAAAACCTGCCGCTGGATAGCGTGATCATGTGATCTGTGATGGGGTGATGGAGTGATTGAGAATGGTTTATTGGTTGAAGGTTAATAGTTAATGGCTTGTCTGATATTATAGATCAATTCTCAATTCTCAATTAAAAATTATATTGCAAACCCTATGGATCAATCGCCAACTCCACCTGTTTCTCTTCCGGGCATAGCGGCAACGGTTTTAGATGATCTCCAATTTTATCTCTCCAGGATAGATCCGGTTACGTATCAGGCATCCCTTGAGTTGTTGTCAGGATCTACCATAGGTCAGCACACCAGGCACATCATTGAGTTTTTCATTTGTCTCATGGAACAGAGCACTGAAAGTGAAACTCCAGTGATCAGCTATGAAAGGAGGCGGAGGGATTTCCTGATTGAATCAGCACCTGACCATGCCTTGCAGAAAGTCATGCAGATTTGTGCGCAACTAAAGGAACTTGATACTACGAAATCCTGCTGGCTGGATTGCGAAGAACATGGCGAGGAAAATCTTCAAGTGCTTTCCACGATAGGCAGAGAATTAGTTTATACTGTTGAACATACGATACATCACCTCGCCATCGTTAAAATCGCGCTGAAAGCGGCAATACCTTCGATCAGCCTGCCTGAACATTTTGGCGTGGCCCCATCGACCATCCGCTACAGGCAGCAGCTATGTGCACAGTAACCTTTATCCCCTTCCAACAAACCTATTTCATCACCTCCAATCGGGATGAAAGTCCGGGCAGACAATCCACTGGATTAATTTCTACCCATACCCCTGAATGGAATGCCATCCATTATCCGCTTGATGAATTATCCGGAGGTAGCTGGATAGCACTCGCTGATTCAGGCAAAGTAATTTGCCTTTTGAATGGAGGGTTTGTACCCTTTATTCCCAAACCACCCTATCGCATGAGTCGTGGGCAAGTTGTTACTGAAGTTGCAAGTGCAACAGATACACTTTCCTTTCTCCATGAGTTTTCACTCGAAGAGATTGCACCATTCACCATGCTTGTTTTTGAAAATAATGTTTTGACACAATTGGTATGGGATGGAGGTCAGAAACATTTTTCAACTCTTCCAAATGATCAGCCACAGATATGGTCATCCGTAACTTTATACCCGGAGCATGTAAGGGCATGGAGAAAATCTCTATTCGAAAAATGGCTGACCGCGCATCAAACTTATGATCGTGAATCTATCATTGCCTTCCACCAACTAGCTAATGGTGACCCCGATAATGATTTTGTCATGAACAGAAATGATATTGTCCGCACACTCTCGATTACCAGTATCTCATTACAACAACATTCGGGTTCGATTGTACACCTCGCATTAGATAAAGCGTCGCGCGAAGAAATCATGGTACGTTATGACGGTTGATGCGCTCATCAAAACACAGAAGCATGTTTCGCTTTTATCTCCTCCCGGCTTGGGGTGGAGAAGATTCTTTATAAAACTTTTTTCCTGGGAATATTGGCCTATCTATGTTTTTAATTTTCCAGTCCTGTTGATTTGGTTATGGAATGCCATCAGGGCCAGGGATTTTTTCTTTTTCACGTTAACAAATCCAGGAATTGAAACAGGCGGTTTTTTTGGTGAATCCAAATCCGCCATTTTACATCACATCCCTGATGCTTTCAAACCCAAAACGGTTTTATTACAAGCGAATACTCCAGAAAATCAGCTGGAGGGAATCATGCATCAATCCGGTTTAGCCTTTCCACTCATTGCTAAACCTGAAGTTGGAGAAAGAGGTTGGTTGATTTCCAAAATTCATTCTCTCGATGAATTAAAGGAATATGTGCATAACCATCCTATAGATATCATACTACAGACTTTTGTTGACTTACCTCTGGAACTTAGTATCATGGTTTATCAAACTCCAGATGGCAAAGAAGCGGCTGTAACCTCCATCTGTGAGAAACATTTTTTACAAGTTGAAGGAAATGGCCACTCCACGTTAGGTGAATTGATTTGGGCACAAGACAGGGCTGTTCTGCAATTTGAAAAACTGGTCAACAACTTTGGCCACCAGTGGAATGATGTACTTGCAGAAGGGGAAGCCCTGATTTTGGAACCTATCGGAAATCATTGCAGGGGGACCATGTTTCTGGATAGGAATAGGGAAATAGATGAGGCGATCACGAAACACATGTTGGCATTGCTTAAAACAATGCCTGGAGTAAATTATGGACGGTTTGACATGAGAGTTGGGTCCTGGAATTCGCTTCGGGAGGGAAAAGAGATGCTTGTGTTAGAATTTAATGGGGCAAGCAGTGATCCGGCCCATATTTATCAACCAGGGTTTTCGCTCCTCAAAGCTTACCAGGTTATAGCCTTTCATTGGAATGTGATGTACAGGATATCGAGGCAAAACAAGAGCCTGGGTCATGCCCCGGTGACATTTAAAAGAATAATCTCAGCATTAATCATATATTTTCGGTACAAAAGAGCTAATTAAGACTATTTGGGATTTTTGATACACTTCTTATACGGCTGCGTTGGCAGTTTTTTAGGGACTCTACCTATGGGGACGATCAATGTGTCCATTGCGGAAGAGTCCATTCGTCGTGGGGTCAAGGCAGGAATCATCATGGCTTTTGGGGCTTGTTTTATTGAATTTTTCCAGGCCTACATCGCCCTGAGTTTTTTCAATATCCTTTCCACCAATCCTGAAGTAGAGCGAACCATCATCCTCACCTGCATTCCCATTTTCCTGGTACTCGGTTTTTATTATTTTTTCAAAAAGAATTCCAACACTCCTGCTCCGAAAACCAAAGCCTCCAATGTGATAGGTTTTGGAAAAGGGATCATGGTGACTGTCCTCAATCTCATCGCCATCCCCTACTATGTTTTCCTGGGTGGATATCTTCATTCTGCTGGTCTCATCCGGCTGGAGCCTGAGTTTATTGCAGCTTTTTCTGTCGGTGTAGTGGGTGGTACTTTTTTAGTTTTCTTCATCTATGCCCAACTCGGTCAGTATATCCGACGCAAGAGTGAAAAACTCAGCCTTTATGCCAGCAAGCTTGTTGGTCTAATCTTTATCGCGATCGCGATTAGTCAGGCGTTTCGTTATTATTGGTGATGGATGCAAAAAGCTTCCAGCTACCAGCTTCCGGCTTCCAGAGTATGTCAATTATCCTTCCGTTCTGGAGTATGATAACTAAAGGCAAAATATTTAGCACGGGGTACACGGAGCACACGGAGAAATTTCTGCTGGCCAAGATGCAGTAGTACTTTGATCACCTTCTGACAGCTGAGAGCTGATAGCTGACAGCTTTTTTTCTGGAAGCTGGTAGCTGGTAGCTTGAAACAAATTTTTTCGCACGGGGCTCACGGAGCACACGGAGAAAATTCTGCGAGCAAATTAGTAGTACATGTGATCACCTCCTGACAGCTGAGAGCTGATAGCTGATAGCTTTTTTCTGGGAGCTGGTAGCTGGAAACAACAAGGAGTTGAGAGCCATCGGCTCTTCACTTCCTTGAAAGCAACAGCTTTTCCCCATTCCCTCCTGTGATCAGCATATTGCTGCC
>DASXWI010000403.1:0-7271 GCA_036503755.1 Saprospiraceae bacterium
AAATGGTAGTAGATTATGTCCGGGTTTATCAATGGCAATAACCAGGCAACAACTGAAGTGAATTGAAATTATTTAAGCATAATTGAATTTATAAAGAATGTATTCAATGAAAAATTTAACCATCATTTTCAATGGTTCGAAATTATTCCTGTTGACAGGAATAATGATAATAGGGGTAATGATTTCAAGTTGTGTGGAAGATGATGATGGTTCGCCACCAAAGGAAAGCTGGCCTGAAATGACAATTGGTGATCTGAATGTTCAGGAAGGAGATGTAGATCAGACTATCCAGATCCCTGTTACCATCACAGGAGAGAATGCAACAAATGCGATTGTTTCTTTTTCCGCTATTGCAGGCTCTGCTGAGTCTGGGCTGGATTATGAGGTGCTAACTTCAGGTCGCCTGGTATTTGCGCCTGGTGAAACACAAAAGATTATCGAGATAAACCTGATTGGCGATGAAAGCCGGGAGGTGAAAGAGAATTTCCAACTTAAAATCTACAACCCACAGAATACATACCTGGTGAAAGACGTAAGCACGATTACGATCGATGATGATGATAATAATACTTCCGGATTGGAAATACCATCCGGTGGGTATGAATCACCTGAGGAATATGATGGATATACGTTAGCCTGGGCAGATGAATTTGATGGTGAAACACTTGATCTAAGCAGTTGGACTTATGAAATCGGCGACGGTTGCCCAAATAATTGTGGATGGGGTAATAACGAACTGGAATATTATCGCGAAGACAATACTTCTCTTGTTGATGGCCACCTGGTGATTACAGCCAAGGAACAGAATTTCGGAGGAAAGCAATACACTTCATCAAGGCTTGTCACAAAAGGAAAACGGCAGTTCAAATTTGGCCGCATCGATATTCGGGCCGCGTTACCTGAAGGAAAGGGGTTGTGGCCTGCCCTTTGGATGCTAGGCTCGAATATTGATGCTGTCGGCTGGCCTGCTTGCGGTGAAATTGACATCATGGAGCTCACAGGGGATATCCCGAACAGAACAGTTGGGACAGTCCATTTTGGAGCTAATCAAAGCCAACATCAATACATCTCCGAATCGCATTACCTGACCGGTGATGATAACTACCAGGATGAGTTTCATGTGTTTTCTATCAACTGGGAAAACAACCTGATCGAATTTATGGTCGACAATGTGGTGTTTCACACGATCACACCGGCCAGTCTGAATGGAGCTCCTTATCCATTCAATAAAAATCAATTTTTCATATTCAATGTGGCCGTCGGCGGCCAATGGCCAGGAAGCCCGGATGCGACTACTTCATTTCCACAACATATGATTGTAGACTATGTGAGAGTCTTCCAGAAATAAGCATTTCATTTTCAGAGAGTCTAATGTGGTGATACGAAGCAGGAAGAGATTCCTGCTTTTTTTTCGCGGGTAGGATGGCAGCCCAAAGCTGCCATCAAAGCATCCGCCCAACGCGGATGAATTTTCATCGTGGATGTAAAACCCGTGATCAGACCTAATCCTTTAAGGATTAAGCTGCATTAATCTGTTGGGGCCTACCCAATACCTTAAGCATCCGTATGTGAGACCGCACTGCATCCCTAAAGCGAGGTTTCAGATTGTAATTCAATCCGTATTCCTTAGCAGTTTTTTCAACGATTGGAGAAATGGCAGAATAATGAACATGACAGATGTGCGGGAAAAGGTGATGCTCGATCTGGAAATTCAAACCACCTACATACCAGGTAAGAAGCCAGTTGTTTCGTCCAAAATTTGACGTTGTAGCCAATTCATGTACAGCCCAGTCAGCTTCCACTATACCATCGTGGTTGGGTAAAGGTTGATCAGCACCTTCTACGACATGTGCAAGCTGGAATACAATACTCAGGATGAATCCTGCCGTCCAATGCATGATACCAAATCCAATCAATACCTGCCACCAGGTGAAATCCGTAAAGTAGATAGAAAGGCCTATAAAGATGACCAGGTACACGATCTTCAGCGCCACCATCTTGATATACTCCCATGTTGGGTTTCTCTTTAACTGCCTGGTGATACCACTACGATTGTATTCTGCGAGTTGGGTGAAGTCCTGAACTAACTTTGACAGGGTCATCAAACCGTAGAAGAAGAATGCATGGAAATGCTGATATCGATGGAATTTCTTGTAAGGGGCGCTGTGGGATAAACGAATAGGCCCTTTAGAATCAATATCTCCGTCAAATCCATCAATATTAGTATTGGTATGATGGAGGATATTGTGTTGTACTTTCCAGTTGAAGACATTGCTGCCGAGAAGGTACATGGTGCTGCCAAACATCTTATTGATCCATTCCTTGCGGGAATAAGACCCATGAACAGCATCATGCATGACGCTCATGCCAATACCAGCTGTACCGAGTCCCATGATGATGACAAGCGCCAGGGCGATCCAGGCACTCATTGGGACGGTTAGGATCAACACAAAAGGAATGATGTACAGAGATAACATTACGATGGTCTGTAGGACCATGGCGTAGTTGGCAGTAGGAGATATCCCATTTTCCCTGAAATAATCGTTGACATTTTTGCGAACAGCGGAGGCGAAGTGATGTTGATTTTTGTCGCTTGTGGCGAATTTTAATGTTCTCATATTTACTTTACTAAGGGAGAGCCATTTAAGAAGGTGCAAAAGTACTAAATGGGTGAATCATTAGACAAGATGATTCAGGATGTATCTTTAGGATGAATTTGTATCTACTTAATAGTCAAACGGTTAAATCAATAAATAGTTTGGGGTTTAACTTTAGAAGGGCTTTTTTAACAGATCATTACCAGCCAGTAAGTTTTTACCTTACAATAACCGGAGCCGGCACTAATGGTCTGCCAAGTTCCTTCAGTCTCCTGACGTGTGACTTCAATGCCGCTGAAAAAGTTGGTTTGAGATGGTAGGTCAGACCAAATTCCCTGGCTGTATTTTCTACAATAGGAGCGATCTTCCGATAATGAATGTGGCAGATTTCTGGAAACAAGTGATGTTCGATCTGAAAGTTTAATCCTCCAATGTACCAGTTGAGTAAAAGATTGTTACGGGCAAAGTCTGAGGTTGTATTTAATTCATGGACCGCCCAATCATTTTCAATGACCCCTGTCGATCCTGGAAGGGGTTGTTCCAAGCCTTCCACGACATGCGCAAGCTGGAATACAGTCCCTAATATCAGTCCGGTGGTCCAATGCATGATTACAAACCCAATCAACACTTGCCACCAGGTGAAAGAGGTAAAGAGAATTGGAAGCCCAATGACCGCAGAGAAATACAAGATCTTGACAAGCACCATTTTTGTATACACCGCTGCAGGATTTGTTTTGTTATGCTTCGCATACCCGGCTTTGTTAAACTCTGCCATTTGTGTAAAATCCCTTATGACTTTAAACATCGTCATAAGGCCGTAGAAGAAAAATGCATGAATGTGTTGATACCGGTGAATTTTCTGGAGGCGAGCGTGATTTGATAACCTTATCGGGCCTTTTGAAGCAATATCCTGATCATATTCATTGATATTGGTAAAGGTGTGATGAAGGACATTGTGCTGGATTTTCCAATTGAATACATTTCCACCCAAGGCATACATGGTTGAGGCAAAAAGATTGTTGACCCATGTTTTGTCAGAATATGAGCCGTGTGCGGCACCGTGCATTACGGTCATTCCAATGCCTGCCATACCTATACCCATTACTACAGTCATCAATGCTGCAATCCATGCGTTAATGGGTAATGCAAACAAGAGAGCAAATGGAATAATGTAGAGGGACAACATGATGATCGTCTGCATCCGGAGTGACCAATTGCCTTTTGTGGAGATTCCTTCTTCTTTGAAATAATCATTTACGTTTTTGCGAACAGCGGAGGCGAAATGATGGTGATTTTTGTCGCTTGTGACGAATTTTAATGTTCTCATATAAACCTATTAGGGGAAAGCAATTTTAAGAATGATTAAGGTTCAAAATGACCCTTCAATCATGAAAAGCAAAGAATCCGAAAACTCCGGATTGAGTTGATTATTTGGTTTTAGTGTAAACCGTGACTATAAATAGTTGCAATTGTTTACATAGGACCTTGCGAGGGTAGGCTTTAATCCGAGAAAAAGGTCATTGCCGGGAAATCCAGGAAACTTGGGCCAGTCATCCATTCTGATAGCTTAAACGCAACAAAGTGCTTTTTAATTCTTCCGAATCCTATTACTTATCAATTGTTTAGTCTGATAATCACCCCAGAATAGGGGCGATTTTCTAAATAATAAATCAAAACCCTGGCTGATTTGAAATGCAAAAAGGGAGAAATCCTAAGCATAATCCTTTAACCCGCAGTAAATTAAACGTCAACAGGCTGCAAAGGCTAATTCATAGAGTTTAAACTAACTTGATATTGTAGTTTTTATTCTACAGTCTTCGATATGCACAGTAATGAAGTGTTGCTTTAAATTAGCCCTCGGTTTTTTGGGGTTTAAGTGACACTAGATGTCACAAAAAGAAAGGGAGGTCGGTGGACCTCCCTTTTCATTTTGATTACATCAACGTGAGACATGAGTCGTCAGTCAAAATTGTGAGTTGGGAATCGTGAGTCTTGAGGCGTCAGTCGTGAGTTGGAGTCTGGGTTTAGTTACGGATCATTTTTTTAATAGTCACTGTTCGCTACTTTCAAAATACTGATTACTGAATACCGAATACTGATCACCTCATCACTTCATCCCAGATCATCCCAGATCACCCCATCACCTCATCACCTCATCACTTCATCCCAGATCACCCCATCACCCCATCACTCCATCACCAGATCACCAGATCACCCCATCACACCATCACTCAATTTACGATAGGGGTAGACTCATAATCCAGTCTCCAATCTGTTTCCACAGAGGAATCTCATAAAACGTGAGCACGGAGAGTTGAAACAATCCCATGATTAACAAGACCACTGGGAAAACATCAAGTCGTTTATGTGCTTTCCAGTCCCAGATCAATAGCGTGATTAATAAGAAATCAGCTAATGCAAATCCAAGCAATTGTACAAGTGCCATCCCTTCAAGTTCAGGGACGAGTGGGACCAATTCCGGGACGTATTTATAGATCAGCCTGTCGGTAATGGGGGTGAACAATGGAAAGATCGTACAAGCCATGTAACGCGCATGCTTCAGCGGTGTTTTACGGTACCACATGGCGAGGCCATATATTATTGCAAAAGCAACCAGGGAATTAAACATCAGCGCAATCCAAAAGTAATACAAAGCTGTACCCGCCTCCATGGCTCTAACAGTGATCTGTGCCAGGTGAAAACCTGAGATCAGGATTAGAGGTACAATCACATAAGATAGCTTACCCGTCAGGTTATGGATCTTATTCTTCTTAAGACGGATCAGCCATGCCTGCCCGATGAGGATAAGACACCAAGCCGTCATCGACATGCCATGAAATCGCATTGACCATGCCATATCATGATGCAGCTTTCCATAATAAGAAGTCCAGAATGCCCACAGCGCTAGACCAAAAAAAATGAGGAATGCAAATACACTATACTGATATAGAAACCGATCAAGATAATGTCGCTTTGGTGCGATACCTGTTTTTCTGGTGGTCATTGATTTTGTTGAAAATTAGACAGACTCAAAATACGAAAGTTTGCAGTCGGCAGTCTTCATTTTCGGTCAGTGGTGAGTAGCGAGGTGAAAAACGAGTCATACAGATTGGATAAGCGTCAAAGTCAGAGCTTCCCAAAGTAACTTAATCAGTAACCACCGTCAACAAATACAATACCGCACCCGTACCCATATTGATGTTGCTTCCGGTTGGATTTGTAAATCGAATCATGGCCCTGCTGCAATTGCAGGATGGATCGTTGGCAATCACCGTTCTTACGACAATATTAAGATGGTGCCACGTATTGGAGGCTCCTGTACCAGGTGTAAACTGGCATATTGATACCCGGGCATTATCATTATCACCGGAAAAAGTAGGGATATTGAATGATGCTTCCCCATAACTACCTGCTACAATAGTCCCATTGACTACTCCACTAGAAAACCCTGCCCTCAACGTAGTACCCGTATTACTTTTTACAATGCCTTTTCCACCATTGGTAATTTTGCCATCAACTCTTAAGGTGCCATCTATTCCAACATTCGTGGTAAATAGGCCATTCCCGGTAACTTTTAATTTATAGCCTGGATCCATACTCCCACCAACCCCCATATTCCCGAAAATAAAAGCATCATCCTGTACACTTATGTCATCATATACGTTCAAATCAGTGCCGACAATCATTGAACTTGTAGTACTTACACGGAGGGCAATCAGTTGCTCAACCTTCGCATTGCCAAAAACATGGAGAGGATATGTAGGTTCAGCAGTATTGATGCCTACATATCCTGCACTGGTGATGGATAAACGCTTTATGCCGGAAGTCCATAAGTCAAGCCCGTTTGGATTAATGCCTGGTGGATACCTGTTACTGCTAATTCCTACTAGAGAGGCAGTGCCTAGCCTTAAACCAGCCGAGTCCAGTAATCCTGTATTCTTATTATCCTGGTCCAATAAAATCGAACCATTCACAGAAAACAATTTGACTGGCGAAAGTGTATTGATACCTACCTTCTGTGCATAACCAGAAAGGGCGATATTCATCAAGATGCAAATAATCGATACTGAATTTCTCATGGCAATTGGTTGAAGAATATCTTTGAATGAATGATTCTGTAAAATTATCTGCAGGGTAATTCTTAAAAAGAAGCTTTGAGTAAATAGCAGGAATTGATATTTAATTAGTTAAATAATTAAGTCTATGGTGAAAAAGCATGGCCCAACTTAAAGTTCAAAAATTTGAACCCTTACGATGTGAGCAGGCTAGATTGAATATTTTGAATCAAAAATTGATTTGCTAATCCACCATCACAGATCTATCAAATTCTTATACGACCCCTTCAGGGTCGAAATGATCCTATATCGCTAATACCACGGGCGCGGCCCGGGGTTAATTTAGTTTAAGCCCTTCAGGCTTGTGATATTTCAATGTCAATTGCTAAGCAAACATTAAATATTCGCCTTAATTGATAGCTGAGAGTTCTTTTCTGGAAGCTGGTGGCTGGAAGCTGGAAGCCAAGTATGAATAACTCTGTCGACAAAGAAGTAAAGTCCGTTGTCCTTTCCTGATAGCAGACAGCTGATAGCTCTTTTCCCTATCTTTGGAAACATGATCCACCATCTGCGCTTGTTGTTTTATTGTTTGACAGCAATTTTGAGTCTAATGGCTCAC
>DASXWI010000404.1:0-5546 GCA_036503755.1 Saprospiraceae bacterium
CTTATCCTATTGACGGCTATCCGAATACAAATATCCGGCGGTTGGATTATCTGCAGCAAGTCGTGGATGGTGAGATAAAGGGTACGATGCCTATTGCCGGTGCCATGAAAGCATCTAATGATATTTGTCTCAACCTGATGAACCGCATGGGAGACAGTCTCTATGTTATTCCTGCTCCTGATCCGGAATTGCAAAAGGCCATCAATCGTTTGTTTCCAAGACTCAATGAAAATTATAGTATTGCCCTTCTTGATATCACGGTTGGGCGTCCTGCCCGGTATGCAAGCAGGAAAGAAACTTCGGGATACCAACCCGGAAGTGTAGGAAAGCTCGCTGTTTTGTTAGGATTTTTTACAGAATTAGCTAAGATTTATCCTGATTCTTTCGAATTGCGCCAGGACCTGATGTGTACCAAAGAAGTTCGCGCCGGTATCTGGGCGATGACGGATGAACATACTGTTTCTATATACAATCCACAGACTGAAAAACTTATTAAACGGACAGTTCAAAAGCCTGATGTTTTTCTCCTTTACGAATGGCTTGACTTTATGATGTCTGTGAGTAACAATGGTGCTGCAGCCGTATGTTGGAGAGAAGCTATTCTTATGCGTGTTTTTGGAAAAGCTTATCCTAATCTTACTGAAAAACAAGCGGAGGAATATTTCAACACGACTCCTAAATCGGAACTCTCTGATTTGTCTATTGCTGTTGTTAATGAACCCTTGCGTAAACTTGGCATCGGTCATGATGAATGGCGTCTCGGTACAATGTTTACCAACGGTGCTTCCTCCCGCATTCCTCCCAAAGGTGGAAGTATTGGTACGCCACTTGGGTTGATGAAATTTTTAATTGCCCTGGAGCGAGGACTTGCAGTAGATGAAGAAAGCAGCCTGGAAATGAAAAAACTCTCCTATATGACGGACCGTCGCATCCGTTACGCTGCTGCACCTGCTTTGCGCGAAGCAGCCGTGTATTTCAAATCAGGCAGTTTGTATAAATGCAGACCAGAAGAAGGTTATACCTGCGCGAAGTATAAAGGTAATGTGGATAATTTTATGAACAGTGTTGCCATCGTAGAACATCCTGATGGAACAACCTATATGGTCGCGTTGATGTCTAATGTTCGTAAAAAGAATAGTGCCAGTGATCACCAGGCACTTGCAGCATCTATTGATAAAATTGTAAGAGGACTATAATTCCACGCTCCCACACTGCACACTGCACACTGCTCACTGCTCACCGCTGTTCCAGCATCTTCTGTGCAAGTGTTCGTACCCGGGGATGATCATCCGTGGAAGCCAATCTGACTAATGGAATATACTTATCGTCCTTATCCGCATTCATTAATGCAAGGAGCGCAAGCTTGAGGAAGTCATCTTCTCCTTTAAGTAAGGTTTCATAACAATTGAATTCGGTTGGAATTTCCATATCCAGCCTTACGATGGCTTCATCTGAGATGGTGTCAAGCATTGCTGTTTCAATCACCGGTATGACAATCTTTTTGATAGCTGGGTCCAACATGTTGTCCAGGAACTCCACTGTATTCATCCGCCGGTTAAGATCTTCACTGCGTACATCTTTCATTAGTGGGAGGATGATGCCAGGAGGATAACTTAGTCCGATAATCCAGATAATTCTTTCGAGGATGTCTTCCATTTTGTGTTCCAACAAGCTGATCATTTCCGTACGTGCGGCTTTTGATTGAGGATCTTTGTCGTGTTGCTTAAGATTTTGCTGAGCCAGGTAACTGATCGATAGCGTGTCCCAATATGACCTGGCTTCTTCGGCCAGGATAGGTAATACACGTTTAGCAGGAATTGAAAGACCGGGGAAATTTGCTTTTATTTTGTGAAGAATTTCAAGTGCTTCCATGTTGACAGCATGTTCTTTGTGCTGTACCATCGAAATCAGAAAATCCACAGCTTGTTGTGTGTCCATTGATTCCGCCACCATTGGAAGTTGAAGGAGGAGTTCAATTTTGGTGGTTGGATCGTTGCTTACTTCGGTAAGTATGGGTAATATATCCGTTGACTCAAACCTGGCCAATGCTTTTTGAGCGTTTGCTCTCGTTGATTTATTAGGAAGGTAGTCCAGTAACAACCGGATGAATGAGGTATGCTGACTTGATCCGGCAGAAAGAATAGCCTGCTGCTGCACAGCAAGAGAGTTATCTTTCATATAACTTTCCAAAAGCGGATAATAGCTTATCAGTTTTCCATATCCTATGGCCCTTGCGATGGTGATTTTGTTAGACTCAGCAAGTAATGGATCGGTGATCTGTTCCGTCACATTGATGAATTCCTGCAGTCGTTCCTCAAGATTGAATACCTTTTGAAGATCAGTGTTCCCCCTGGCTTCAGTTGCCAGGCCTACAAGAGCAGCACTTCGAATCGCTGGATCCGAATCATGTAAATGCTCATTGATAAATTCAGCCCTGTTGTTCCTGGTATGCACCAGCAAACTTGAAAAAGCGCGCGAACGTACTTCGTAATCAGGATCTTTTAAAAGTGGAGCAATATGATTGGTAATGGTATGGTCATTGTGATAATAAAGACAACGTAAAGCAGCTTTACGTACCTGGGGTGATTCATGTGAAAGCAAGGGAATTGTATCTGGCATCAACCTGAGATCTCTTCCTTCTTCAATCCTGGCCAACAAGTAAAGGATTTGTTTGGTAGTGCCTGTTTGAAGTGTACGCCTGATACCTCCAATAGCGGATTGCCTTGTGGCATGAAATTCTTTTCGCGCAGTGAGATGTTTACCCACACCAAGTTTTTCTTCGAAGGAAAGCAAATATTCCTTTCTAACCCTGACAACGAAATAGATCCAAAGACAAATCAGCAGCAGAATCACCAGGCAGACTGCACGCACTGAAAAATTTAAACCATTGACCAAAAAGATTAAAACAATACCTCCAATCCCGGTGGCTGTAGTATCGACAAACACATCTAAGAATGTTTTCGTCTGGTTTTTAATCGCCAGTGGAATTGGGAGGATTAGTAATTCGGTAGCGGCCTTATTGATAGACTGTTTGAGGGAAATATCAAATAACTTGAGTGCTGTACTGGCCCAGAGTACCGGCGTATACAAAACGGTGGCAGCGCCCAAAAACAGAGTAGTCGGTAGGATGAAAAGAGTTCTCCCTACATCAAGAAATCCAAGGATCCTCTGGGTAATGAGTAATTGGATACCAAGCGAAACGACATTAGATGTAGAAAACCAGAAACCGAAAAAGGCAGTTAGTTTGTCAGGATCTTTAATATTCTCTGAGGCAATAGAGCTGAATTGAAACTCAATCAGTTTAGCAACGACGACACTGATACCTATGATGATCGCCAGGTACGAAAGGTGTTTTGAATTGCGGATGAGTCGTAATGGAAATTCGTAAAGGGATTTCTTTTGGCCTGGCTTAACGGACTTTATAGATTCGGGTACATATGTATTCCAAATCTGTTGATTAAAGTACATGCCAACAGCCAGCATGGTTGCGGCTACAAAAAGCAGATTTGTGCTATCCAGTAAGGGGGCAAGGATGGATGTCAGGTAACCTCCGCTAATTCCTCCGGCAATGGCTCCTGCACCGATAATACCAAAAAGTCTCTTTGCCTCCCGTGCACTGAAAACCAGGTTTCCAAGTAACCAGAATTGCGAAGTCGTGATCAATCCAAACAAAGCGACACCTATATAGAAAAGATAGCTCATCCAGTCCATGTAGAGATGAAACTTCAAAAGTCCTCCGATGAGGAGCAAAGAGAGAATAGAAATCAGGTATGTCCTATACATGATCATCCCCAATGCCATCCTGTTTAGTAAACGGGAGTATGCAGTTGCCACTGCAAGAGCTGTTAATGCTACAAGAAGAAAGACAAGAGGAAGTTTATCAATCCCAACCCGTGAGAGAAATTGTGCAGTAACAATTGGTTTGATAATCCAAAGACACTGGATCAGTAGAAAGACATTGAGTTGCATCACCAGGACGCGCTTGAACTCACCCGCCCGGATGTCAAACATTCGAAGGACAAATTCTCTGCCCTTCGACAACCATGCATCAACGATTCTCAAGCTTTAAATTTAGCTTTTTACCGCCAACACATTGTCCATTTTTAGCATTAGTTCACGAAGGATTGTTTCTCCGCTGGCATCCTGAGCCAGGGCAACAACGATATAGCGGCGGGTTTTGTCCCAGACAAGGGCAGAGTCAGCGTGCCAATTCTCCCAGGTCCCTGATTTGCGATAAACTTTGGCTTCAGGGGCTACCCGATCCAGTACCGAGACGAATTTGTGATGTAACTGAGGATCAACCAGCATTTGGAGCATGTCAGTGGACCGTTCCTCATTGACCAATTGACCAAAAGCGAGCATGTAGTAAAATTTTGCGACCTGCATCACGGATGCAGCGTGGCTTAGGTTTTTGAGAGGATCTCCTTTGCGAACACCTCCGCCTCCATAAGGCTTGCCTACCCATAGTCCACCGCCATTTTGCTTGTCATATAATTTGTAGCAAGGATCCTGAAGGACACCGGCGATATAATCGACACCGCATCTATTGAACATCCTGCTGGCTGCTGCATTGCAGCTCTTGGCGATCATCATCCGCATGTCTTGTTTGACTTCGGCTGTTTCTTTTATTTTGCCGGTAGCAATGGCATCTTCTGAAGCAAGCAGTATCCCTATTTTGGGAAGGCTGGCTGCATAAACCATGTTATTGCTATTGATAGCGGCGTAACGGGCATTAAGGGGATCTATCATATCGACAATCCCGATACTCAGTGCCTTATTTTTAGCCAATAATGCCCATTTGCTGTTGGATTTGAGAATAGCTTCCAGTTCTTTTTGCAAATCGACATCATAGAGATTCTCTAATGGAATGATGTCTTCCATGTTAACATTGAGGGGCAGGGTATTGACATCCAGGGGTGCGGCAGGCTCCAGGCTACAAATGCTCTCTTCCGTACAAATGCTTGAGTTGTCCGAACTCCAGGAAGTCAACGTGAAGAAAAAGCTAATTACAACCGAACTGAGTGAAAAAAGGAGTGGAAAGGATGATATTTTTCTCATCAGGTGAAGCTAAAAATGTGTGAATAATGTAAGTTAAACTAGGAATGATGTAAATATAGTGCTTCAATTCCTAAAATTCACCCTGCTTTGCAGCTTGTTAACACCCTTGAGGTATGTTTTTGAGTGTTTTAGGGGTGTTTTGACCCTTTTTATTTTTCCGAAATAGGGGTAAACCCTTAAAAATTTGGCAACTCTTCCGTCCCTTGGACGTGACGGATGAATAAGGAAAAAGGAATAAGGAATAAGGAATAAGGAATAAGGAATAAGGAATAAGGAATGGCGAAGTTTTAGGCTTCTTGACCATATTCAAGAGCCGATAGCTAATAACGAATACCCAATACCCAATAACCAAGGAAAAAGTAGGAAGGAAATGTCAGGCAATAACCAATAACCAAGTGCCAATAACCAATAAACAAGGAAAAGTAGAAAGGAAATGGCACGCAATAGCCAATAACCAATAAACAAGGAAAAGTAGAAAGGAATGTCAG
>DASXWI010000405.1:0-1894 GCA_036503755.1 Saprospiraceae bacterium
TGACGCATAAAGTGAGAGGGTTATCCGGACGCAATTGGGGCGTGATGAAAAAGTACTTACTTGAAATAAATGGATTTGATGAAGACTACCAGGATGCAGGAGTAGGAGAGGATGTGGATATTGAATGGAGACTGCTGGCGCTTGGATTGAAAAGAGAAAGCATAAAAAACAAAGCGATTGTTTACCATCTTTATCATCCTAGAGGTTATGGACAGGAAGGCGTGCAAAAGAATTATGCAAAGTTGAAAAGCAAACAAGCAAGCCACCAGGTTCGATGCCTCAATGGAATAGAAACCTTATCTTAACCATATGATTCCCAACAACGCCAAAAACATCGACGATTACATCGCAGGTTTTCCAAAAGAAATCCAGGCGATGCTTGAACAGATTCGCACGACGATCAGCAAAGTGGCACCAAAGGCTGAAGAAGCCATTAAGTATGCCATCCCCACATTTGTATTGAATGGAAAAAACCTGGTGCACTTCGCTGCATTCAAAAACCATATCGGATTTTATCCCACCCCCACGGGGATTGAATCTTTTAAAAAAGAGCTTTCGAAATACAAGCAAGGAAAAGGATCGGTCCAGTTCCCTCTGGATGAGCCTATGCCGCTGGCTCTTGTTACCAAAATTGTTAAGTTTAATATGGCGCGGAATGCTGAAGCGGTGGCTAAGAAAAAGTGACTCAGCATTATTGTTGGAACAAACTCCAACAATGGGCGATGCAGTTTCCTGCATCATGTCTGATATCGAGCTGATTCACAGATTTCCACCAACTTTACAAATCCACCACTTCCTTTTATGCTTTGATTTTCACAATTCGTTAAGTTCGCACGGAGGAAAAAGGAGGCATCACGGAGTACACGGAGGCAAATTTCAATGATTGTTCTAAAAAGCCCCATGCCCCATGCCCTATGCCTTCGCCTTTCTCACGACATTTCCCGGATAACCTTCTGCATTGACAGACTGTTAATAATCCAGATGCCGCTGATATTGTAGCTTCGCCCTGTATTATCAATTAACTGTCCTGCAGTGAGTCATAAAATGAATATGCACAAATTCTTCATTAGATCCTTAGCCTCCACCTTAGCCTTTGTCTTCGCCTTCGCCTCTTCTTTTGCCCAGAGTGGCAACGAATGGCAAAGGAAAGTTTCTCCCTCCCTCCTGGAACAAACAAGGGATGGTCAATCTACCTCCTTCATTATTGTGCTGACAGAACAAGCTGATGTCTCTGATGCAAAACACATCCGTACCAAGGAAGCGAAAGGAGAGTTCGTTTTTCAAACCCTCCGTCAAACCGCTCAGCAGTCACAAAAAAGTGTACTGACCTATCTTGAGTCTCAACAAGTTTCTTATAGAAAACTTTATATCATCAATGCCATTCGTGCAGAAGGATCAATGGATTTAATCCATGCACTGGCTATCCGACATGATGTTGGAAAAATAGTAGATGAACCTCTTGTTGGCTTTACCAAGCCGGTTGAAACTGGCGTGCGAGAAACCGATACCAGATCTGCCATCGAGTGGGGCATCGATATGATCAATGCCAATGATGTCTGGGATCTGGGATATACCGGACAGGATGTTGTTGTTGGAGGCGAAGACACGGGCTATGAATGGCATCATCCTGCATTGAAACTCAAGTATAGAGGTTATGATCAGCTGACAGATACAGTTGATCACAATTATAACTGGCATGACGCCATCCACGTACCTGATACACATCATGTCGACACCGTCAATCCATGTGGTTATGATAGTAAAGAACCTTGTGACGACCGAGGTCACGGGACGCATACGATGGGTACCATGATTGGCAGCGAAGGAGAAAATCAAATCGGTGTTGCACCTGATGCACAATGGTGTGCTTGTCGTAATATGGAAAGAGGTTATG
>DASXWI010000406.1:0-1781 GCA_036503755.1 Saprospiraceae bacterium
CACTCCCATCAATGACAAGCCAATATATCTGACCAACAACAAGTCCGGAAGCAGCAAGTACCATTGTCTGTCCGGGAGCTGATCCCGGATCGCAGGCAAGCACATCACCATTATCCCAGGGACATTCGCCCAATAACGCACTTTGCAGGCCGTTTCCTGATGTGCAATCATCCACATGAATATGAATTTCCACGTCAGGACAAGTAGGAACAAATTGAAAATATTCAGGATTGTGGATGGCCGTGTTTTGACCGCACCATCCATTACAGCAACTGACTGGATTACTGAGGGTCTCATAACAAGCATTCGTCAGACAGACCAACGGAGCTCCCGAGCAATCCGTGGAAGGTTCCTGATCAGGCGGATTACATTGTGCAGCTAAAAAAGGCGAAGAAACAAACCATATGGCACAAAGAAATATACCCCTAAAGAGGTGCGACTTGGGTGAAATCATGCTTCACTTGTTTTACAATTCATTTACTCTTGCGAGGGCTAAATATAGCAAAATATATCATGGCTAAAGGAGCAATAAACGCTACAAAAACGACCATAATTCTACAGATACAGAATCATTGGATTACGCTTACCGGATAACTGTAATATCTCCGTGATGGACTTCTACATTTCCATTAATGAGCTGGATTTCAAGGATATAAGCAAACACCCCTGGATTAACTTCCTCACCCGTAGACGAGCGACCATCCCAGAACACCGCGGGATCTGAAGGATCAAAATCAGTCTTGCCAAAAGCTGCATTTCCCCATCGGTCAAAAACCACCCATTGGAGCACTCGTTCAACCCCAGGAGAAGGGATAATCCGGATTTCATCATTTATGCCATCTCCATTTGGAGAAAATACATTCGGTAGGTAATACTTCCCTTTCTCCAACACGTAAATGATCATTTCATCCTCCCGCACACACCCCGTTCCAGTAGTGACCTGGTAGGTATAAGTTGTTGTTTCAAGAGGGATTACGTCAAATTGGGGACAATCCGTACACACAAGGCTACCTGCGGAAGTCCAACTATCCGTCATCAAATTGTCTTGAGACGGAACAGTCATTCCTATAAGTTGTGCGGTTTCACCAAGATAAATCTCCTGGTCAGGACCGGCATCCACCATAAATTCAGGAGTCGGCTCAATAACCACTGTTGTATCATATTCACACTGGTCAGCATCTGCAATGGTGATCAAAAACGTTCCTGCATCAAGATCAGTAAATGCGGGGCTTGACTGAAAAGCACTGCCATCGAGTTGATATTGGAACGGTCCAACCCCACCATCTAAACTTGTTACCGTAATGGAAGCAACTTCATCACCATGACATGCAGGAGGAACGATATCCAGATAAGCGAGCGTAATGGCATCCGTATCTTCAACTAGGTGTAACGATGCAGAGTCTGTACATCCATTATCAAGCCTTTGCACAGATAAATAATAGTATCCTGTATCCCTGGCATTAATTTGTACAAGTGAAGGATTACTGAGAATATTTCCACCGAGTGTAGTCCAGCCATAGGATAACGGAACAGGAGTTGAAGCTGTTCCATCCAGAACGGCATCCCTGTTTTTGCATTTAATTTCTCCTGTCAAACTGACCATGGCTACCGGAGCAATGGTATCAATGGTAACCAATATTGTATCACGGGTTTCACAGGTATTCGTACCACTAACTGAAACTATGAAGGGTCCAGCGTCTGATACAAGCAAACTTCCAGCTATACTGATGGTATCATTGTTAAGATCCACCCAAGCTATTGTGTATTGAGGAATGTCTATT
>DASXWI010000407.1:0-7054 GCA_036503755.1 Saprospiraceae bacterium
TTGTTGTCAAAGTAAAATAGTGTCTATATATTCACTCGGACGGACGTTGAATGAACCATGACATCACATCTAAAATCACCACTGACCAAGCCTGAGTTTGAAAATAAAAGCCTAGTATTCATCACACTCATCAGCTTCTTGCTGGTCCTCATCATCAGCTTTGTCGTGCGATTCGCCTTTGAACCGATCTCCTATGGTCAGCTGCTCTGCTATCAGCTAGGAGACAGTTGCGGAATTGTCGGAGCTGTGTGCGCCGCACGATATACTGGCTTCCGGGGCGAACATGTCGCTGCCTCAGCTTTCATTCTCCTTGGGATAACGCATGGTATATCCCTGGCTTCGTCAGGCCTGGATCAATTCAATGTCGAACGCGGACTAGCAGTGATATTCCCTATGGTTCCCACCTTCCTGCTTATTGGATGGTGCTCTTTATTTCCGTTTTGGTTACGACTTGTTCCCATAATCCCGTTAGTGTTCCTGCTCTACATGTATGTGGATGTTGTGCGAGGCGGCGAGTACTACTCTACTGTTGCAAAGCTCGGATACCTTTTCTGGATGCTAACCGAAATCATGTGGGCATTATATCTTCTCCGGGACTGGAAGCGAATGAAACAAACTTAGTCGACTTGCCTAATAAAACAGTGACATGAAACTCTCTTCAAAAGCTGAAAATATCCTCGCTCAAATCAATACGAAAACTAAGCTAGGGGACTTACGTACGATTGCAAAGGATATCAAGAAGGATCACGAACTGGCTATGGAACTATGGTCAACTCAGCGATTTTTGCCCAGGCAATTGGCTATCCTGATTATGGACAACAAGCTTCTTTCGCAAGAACTGATGAATAAACTTGATAAGGATATGCAGACTCATCCATTTGATGAGCGGAATCAGCTAATGGACTGGCTAATGGCCAATCAGCTTACTAAAGACAAAAAAACTATTGCACTGATTCAATCCTGGGAAAATAGTCCTTCTTCACTTCAGAGACGCACATATTGGTATTATCAAGCCAGATTAAGATGGACAGGACAGGCACCACCAGAAAATACACCTGATTTACTTTCAGCTATTGAGACCCGTATTCTCAAAGAAAAACCGGAAGTTCAATGGGCCATGAATTTCACTGCAGGCTGGATTGGTGTGTATGAAAAAAAATACCGAAATCGGTGTGTCGCCCTTGGGGAGAAAACAGGACTTTATAAAGATGATATGGTATCAAAAGGGTGTACTCCCAATTATTTGCCAGCATTCATAACGATGGAAAGCAACAAACGAAATATTTAAGTAAGGGCGCTTCATGCTTGAATCCACTTGCACGTGCATTCAACAATTGAATAATTAGTCTTTAGGGCGACATTCTAAAACATCGTTTCCGCTGATTTTAGTCCAATCCGGATATTCACTCTCAATACTATTTATGAAATTTACCGATTCAATAATAGCTTTACATCAGAACGATGAAAACAAAAATGGTCATTAAATTTCTTTTTGCAGCCCTCTTCCTGCCTTTTCTTGGCTACGCGCAGCTATTGAGACCACCCGTTCATCATGTTGAAGAAGATGAATATGAAAAACAGGATGATCCATACCTGCCTAATGCCTACAACAATAAAAAACTTTCCCCTGCATATAGATATGATGGTCTCTCCCATTCAAGAACAGACAACACCGAAATCTTTACTCGCCAGGTAAACGTAAGCCAGAATCAACTTAATATCGTAGGCGATGCTGCCAACGAACCAAATATCGCCGTGAATCCATTAAACGAAAACGAAATCGTCATCGGCTGGAGACAATTCGACAATGTACTCAGTAATTTCCGTCAGGCTGGTTGGGCTCATAGTGCTGACGGTGGACAGACATGGACATTCCCTGGCTCCATCAGACCTGGCCTCTTTCAATCCGATCCCGTTCTCGATTACGATAACTCCGGTAATTTTTATTACAACAGCCTGGCCTCTGGTTATCTCGCCGATTTTCCCTGCTATGTATATAAAAGCAGCGATGGAGGGAATAGCTGGAACAGCGGAGTCTATATCGGAGGTGGTGATAAACAATGGATGACCATTGATCGCACCGGTGGTATTGGTGAGGGAAATATTTATTCTTCCTGGAATTCTTTATTCAGTGTTTGTCCCCCGGGGTTCTTTACCCGGTCGACCGATGGTGCCAATAGTTGGGATTCATGCGCTGTTATTATTGATGACCTGTCATGGGGTACGCAAGCCATTGGAAATAATGGCGAACTGTATATCTGTGGCCGGACTCTTTACAAGACAGGTATAGGTGTAGCCAAATCTATAGACGCACAGGATCCGACAGTAAATCCAACCTGGACATCGTTCTCCATGGCTAATTTGGGTGGGGTGGTTACTATCAACAAACCAATCAATCCTGCAGGCCTTACTGGACAGATCTATATTGATGTGGATCGTTCAGATGGTCCGGGCCGGGACAATGTATATCTACTAAGTTCTGTACGACCCTATTTAATTCCGGACCAGGCTGATGTCATGTTCAACAAAAGTACAGATGGCGGCATTTCATGGATGAAGGATGCCCCGATTAGAATTAACGATGATATAGAATCAAAAAACACACAATGGTTTGGAACTATGTCCGTCGCGCCGAACGGAAGGATCGATGTCATCTGGCTTGACACCCGAGATAATCCAGGCTCAGATAGTTCCGCACTATATTATTCTTATTCTATCGATCAGGGAGATACATGGAGTGCCAACGTAAAACTTTCCGAATCTTTCAATCCACATATCGGATATCCTAATCAAAATAAGATGGGTGATTATGTAGATATGATATCGAACAATACTGGTGCCCATCTTGCCTGGACAAATACTTTAAACGGAGAGCAGGATGTTTACTACAGTTTTATCACGCCACCAACATTGACAGGCATTGAGGATGTTTCTGGAAATATAGAACTATCTGTATATCCAAATCCTACAACTGGTCAGCTCGAGATTTCCTGGGATGATAAAAGGATAAGAATTGAGCTTTTCACGGTCGTCGGCCAAAAAGTCTTTTCGAGTTCTGTTTATAACGCAAATCATATCGTTGACATCTCATCCCAACCTGCTGGTATTTATTTTTTGAAATTGATTTCGGATGATAGCCAGGAAACGACTGTGAAGATTATCAGGATATAAATCATAGTCATTGTGTCCCAATCGCAAAGTCAAATCCTTATTCCAGAACTACATTTCGCCGGAGACAAGTAATTGCGTAAGTTTAAGGAAAATATAGTTGGCTATGAGATACACAATTTGGTTAGCATTAATCCTATTCGTTGCCTGCAACAATAACGAACAAACCAGGACGACAGCAAAGGATGAGACGGTAACAACCAATCCCGATACTGCTCAAATACCGAAAGAAACAGAGCCGGAAGCCATTCTACCCAAAAAATACGCTAATGAACGATTCAGGGATGTAACCATTGAAAGAATCGGTCAGGACACATTCTTAATTCGTGGGCAGGGTCAGATCTTTGAAGCCAATTTTAACTGGGTCGTAGAAGACGGACATGAAGAGCTGATGAAAGGCTTTCAAATGACCGATGCCGGAGCACCTGAATGGGGCAAATTTGAATATAAAATTAAGGTGCCTAAAAAGAGAGAGAATTCAACACTCACACTTATCTTATTTGAATCCAGTCCTAAGGATGGTAGCCGGCAATATGAATTGCCCATTACATTGTACTAAATTGGTACTCTTTGTCAGGAAAACGTATGTCATGAAATATTGCGGTATTGAATTGAAAGGAGATGAGGCAAGGGTCATTGGCATAGAGACGAAAGGAGAAAGCTACGCAGTTACTTCCTTAGCCGTTGACAAATTTAAAATCAAGGATCCATCCAGTCAGCAAGAGATGCAATCCTTTGCAACTGCATTTCAACTATTTCTAACGAATAGCCATTTTGATCTGATAGGCATCAAAGGGAGAATGACAAAGGGAAGGTTTGCCGGTGGATCAACATCTTTCAAGATGGAGGGAATCATACAATGCATGCCTTTTCCTATTTCCATCATCAATCCAGCTACGATCAGAGCAAAGTTGAAGAACACAGAATTGAATCTGGACGGTTGTAAGGAATATCAGATAGAAGCTTTAAAGGTTGTCTTGACCATGTTGATGATGCCACCATCAGGGTTTGTCAAAACCCAAGTTTAAAGTCACTGTCAAAAATTCTAAAACATTAAGCATACCAAAAGTTTAGAAGATGGCAAAAAATAATTTACTTAGAATGGACAATGTCGGCATTGTAGTTGAATCTCTAGACGACACAATTGATTTTTTCCTTGAACTTGGTCTGGAGTTAGAAGGAAGGGCGATGATTGAAGGCGAATGGGCTGGTCGAGTCACGGGCCTTGGCAATCAATCTGTAGAAATAGCCATGATGGTTACACCAGACGGAAACAGCCGCCTGGAGCTATCGAGATTCATTCATCCTGAAATCATAGAAGATCATCGCAACGCTCCGGTAAATGCCTTAGGCTATTTACGCGTTATGTTTGCAGTTGCTGATATAGACGATACACTAAATAGACTTTACAAGCATGGCGCACAACTTGTTGAAGAAGTAGTTCAATACCAGGACATCTACAGACTTTGTTACATCCGTGGGCCCGAAGGGATTCTGATAGGCATTGCCGAACCCCTTAAAGAAAAGGACGGCAATCGAAATAGACCCCTATGAGCAAACATAAGGGGTCACCTGGCGTAACACATTTTACTCCGGGAACCTACTTTTATCGCTTGCATTTTTCTTCTAGTGAGGATCAGATCCTTTCTGGCAAATTCATCAAGATCGAGTAAGTACCCCCCATAATCTTTTGGGACAGGTTACCTCTAAGTACTACTCCCCTATGCTTGCATCACCTTTTCTCCTTCCCTCTCCTTTTCCCTTCTCCTTCTCCTTCGCCTTCTCCTTCGCCTTCGCCTTCTTACTTCTCCTTCTTACTTCGCTATTCGTTATTCGCTATTCGTTATTCATTATTCATTTTGCCTACTCCTCCATTCCTGCGGTGTAAGCCCGGTCTCTTGTTTGAATATCCTGGCAAAGTAACTAGGATCGTTATATCCACTCTCCATCGCCACAGTACTGATGCTATTAGAAGGATTGGTTAATAATTCCTTCGCTTTGTTTAACCGCACCATTCGGATAAATTGATTAGGCGAACAATCTGTCAGCGCTTCCAGCTTGCGATGCAGCTGTGAATGGCTCATGAAGACCAGCTTGCACAACTTTTCCACACTAAACTCACTGTTGCTGAAGTTGGCTTCTACCACCTCTCTTATTTTTTTTATAAACTCATTTTCAATTTTTTCTGCATAACTTATATCAGTTACTGGTTTATTCATATCATCTCCGTCAGCCACAATTCCAATCTGCCTTCCATAATACGCTTGTAATAACTTCCGCTGCTCTAATAATTTTTTGATGCGAAGCAGAAGCTCTTCCTTATGAAATGGTTTTTCTAAATAGGCGTCTGCACCTTTATCAATCCCTTCCAGTTTGCTTGCGATATCTGCCTTGGCAGTTAGCATGATCACAGGAATATGGCTGGTCCTTTCATCGCGGCGCAGTTTGTCCACCATTTCAAATCCATCCATATATGGCATCATGACATCTGTGATGATGAGATCCGGGATGACATCAATCGCAATATCATAACCCTCCACACCATCTTTCCCCACAGCTATTTTATAATCCTGCAGACAGCTTGCTGTATACGCAACCACATCAGCATTATCTTCCACTAATAGGATTAAAGGCAGTTCTGAGTTATAGCTATTTGATTCCAAGAACCTCGGGCTAGCTTCCTTCTCCCCTATTTCGATATTATCATGAACTTTGTAAGGTGGAATAAAAATGGGTTCAGCATCAGCATCATGGACAGTGATGATCGGAAAGTGTACAATAAACTCAGTACCCCTGGTAGCTCCCACCGGAGGACTTTTTACATCAATCGTACCATTCATTAGTTTGACCAATTCTTTGGTGAGGGCCAGTCCTATCCCGGTTCCTTCAGCCTTACGGGTTTGACTATTGTCGAGCTGGTAGAATCGATCGAGTATATGCGCCAGTTGATTTTCTGGGATACCTATTCCTGTGTCTTTGATACTTAACACTAGTTTTCTATCGGGATGGGTTATACCACCTTCCTGCGAAACACTCACATATACATTGCCATGTGCAGGTGTGAATTTCAAAGCATTGGAAAAAAGATTAGTAATGATCTGCCTCATTTTTTCTGCATCAAAAGCTAAGATCAAAGTATCCGAATCAGACAACATGTGCAATTGCTTTTGCTCTGTGGCTGCAAGCGATTGAAAGGATTCAACATTATAGCGCAGGAAAGAGATGAAGTCCGCATTCTTTAACTGCAAGGTCATCTTGCCACTCTCCAATTTGGACAGATCCAACATTTCATTGACGAGCTTCAATAAATTATTCCCGTTCCGTGCAATCATGTCTAAGCCACTGGCCATATAATTCTCCGGGTTATTTTTTATCTGGTTGGCCATACCCAGGATTACGGTCAGCGGTGTTCTGAACTCATGCGTAATATTGGCATACAATTGTGTCTTGAGCGTATCCAGTTCCCTGATCCGTTTAGCTTCCTGATGTTCAAATACTAATTCGGATTCAAGCTTTGCTCGTTTCATCCTGAAGGTTAAGTAGCTTTTCAAACCAAAAGCAATTATAAAAATGTAAATCAGGTAGGCCCACCAGGATTGCCACCAGGGAGGTAAGATTTTTATTTTTAACTCGGCAATTTTATCACTCCAAATGCCCAGGCTATTACTGCCTTGCACTTTAAAAACATAGGTACCTGAAGGAAGATGTGAATAGGTGACATTTCTCCGGTTGCCATTTTCAATCCAGTTTTTATCGATGCCTTCCAGTTGATACCGGTACTTATTCTGTTCAGGAGCCCTGAGGTCCAATGCTGAAAACTCCAGGGTGAAAAAATTCTGTGTGGTATTTAATGTAATCGCTTTTGTGTATGTGATGGATTGTTTTA
>DASXWI010000408.1:0-5649 GCA_036503755.1 Saprospiraceae bacterium
ACTAACCATAATCCGGCAGCCACCATTCGAAACCTGACATTAAATGACGGAGCAGTTCAAGGCTTAACAAACGCAACCGGAAATCTTGTGAGCTCTGCAACACGAGGCACGGGTGGGTTGTTGATAACGGGTGCTTATTTCGGACCGGTTGATGCCATTCCTTTTCCAGCGGACGGACCAGTGTCAGTAACATTTCCAATGAATGCACCTGCTGATGTCAACAATCTGATTGGAAACCGGTTTGAGGTCACACTGTTCAATTGGAATATTTGTAACCCGTGGAATGGGGACCCTATCAACCCAAACTATGAGGACGCTGTATTTACTACTGGATATATCGTAATTGTTGAATCGCCCGCGCCCATCTTTATAACAGAGGATAATACAGGAACACCTACCAAGAATTTTTGTATCGGTGAAACTGTTTTTTTCAACAATAACACTCCCAATCAAGGAGCATATAACTACACGTGGCAATTCTATAATGATGCAGCCGGAACCACTCTTCTGGGCACCAGCAATCAACCCAATCCAACATTTGCATTTCCATCAGGAGGAACTAAACTGATTCGTTTAATTGCATCCAATCCAACAGCGCAAGGTTCTTGTACTGAAGAATTTACTGATGTAGTGAACATAACGCCCTCTATTGCTGCTGCTATTGGAATAACAGATTATAATGATGTTCCTATTTCAGGAGATTTTTGTCAGGAGCCTGTTGCACCTTTCACAAATTTTGAGGTCCGACTTCGGGATCTTTCTACCGGAATCATTACGCCAACAACTGAGTGGAGGTGGGAGTTCTATAATGAAAATAATGTCTTAGTAAGACGTGAGCCTGCTGCCGGATACTCATCCGTTCAGTTAGGTCCGTTTGATGAGCTTTTTACAAATCCCGGAATTTATCGTGTGCGACTATTTATTCGGGATAATCTCACATCATGTGAAAGTTCAGATGAAGTGCAAATTCGTGTATTAAATAAGCCACAACCTGCCTTTACTTTTAACCGTGTTTGTGCTGGAAGTGCTACAGCCTTTAGTGAAACTTCCACTTTAACACCAATCAATGGGCAACAGATTATATCATGGGAGTGGGACATGAACTACGATGGTGTGACCTTTGTTCCGAATGCTACACTTACAAATCAGCAGAACTTCAATTTTACTTTTCCTGCAGCAGGATCGTATAATGTTGCTTTGCGTGTAACAACTGATCAGGGTGGATGTTCCTCCCTGTTGGTTCAAACCGTTACTGTTGACCCCGTACCAAATGCATCCTTTACCTCGAGCACCACTTCTGGTTGTAGTGTCTTGGGTGTGACGTTCACGAATAATTCTGTTGGCGGACAACCGGATGTTATTGACCGGTTTATCTGGGAGATTGATGATGGCAGTGGGTATCAGGTTGATTCGATTCAAAGACCTACAGACCTCGGCTTTACAAATGTATACACCCGAAATTTTGAAAACTTTGGAACTATTGACCTGATTTTTTCAGTGAGGTTACGGGTTGTTACTCAAAATGGTTGCGAACGAATCTCAGCTTCACAAACCATTACAGTTTTTCCCGGCCCCCGCTCCGGTTTTATGGCCATCAACTACTCACCGTTTAATCAAAATTGTTCTCCTCAACTGGTAAATTTTGTTGTCGATAATCAGACACAGGCCATGAGTCCGTCAGATTATCGTTGGATTGTGACTGATGCATCCGGTGTTTTGATTGATCAAAGTACCGGTACAACACCTTCGTTCAACTATAATTTTATTAATAGTACACAGTCTATCCGTGATTATCAGGTTACGCTTCGTACTACTTTACCATCGAGTTGTTTCAGAGATTCAACCAGTTTCATCAGAATAAATCCCGTCCCCAGTTCAGTCTTTACAAGCGACACTTTGATTTTTGATTGCCAGCAAATGGATATGCAATTTGATGCAGTGCAGAACGGGTTGAGTGAATACGATTGGACAATTATTGTAAATGGTGTTACGTTGTTCACACAAACTTCTCCGATTGATATTCTGAATTATAATTTTACGCGAGGAGCAGTTCAGCAAAATGTAGAGATACAACTCCAAACTACAAATTTTGCTAATTGTCAGAGTTCTGTTTCATCTCTACTCTTCGCAGTACCTGCAAGTGATAATTTTACCGCCTCGTTCACAGCAACACCTCTTGTTCAGTCACTCCCGAGCTCTACAGTTACGATTACCAACAATACTACACCGGGCCCCTGGCAATACAATTGGGATTTTGGTGATGGCACAATATCTACAAGCGCAAACCCTGGGAATCATACGTATGGTACTTATGGCTCATTTACAATTGTGCTTACTGTTACAAATAACACTTGTGTACAGAGTCAGTCAGTAACTGTCCGGATTGATCCTATACCTCCGATTCTCGATTTTAGTTTTAATCCAGCCTCAGGATGTGCACCGCTAACAGTCACATTTACAAATCTTTCGCAGTTTGCTGATCCAACCTCTTACTTCTGGCAGTTCGGTACAAATCAGGGAACATCTCGTTCAGTTAATCCGGTTTACACCTACAACGAACCTGGCATTTATTCAGTCACGTTATCGGCCACCAATGTGATAGGAGATACCGTAAGCATAACGAAAGCCGGAATCATTGAAGTCTTTGTAAGTCCAACTGCCCAGTTTACGGTAAGGCCTGCCATCGTCTATATCCCGGGTGGAAAAGTTTACTTAAACAATCAAAGTTTTGGCGCTGGTTCTTACCTCTGGGAATTTGGTGATGGGGTTACATCTACTGAATTCGAACCTGTATACACCTACACAACCGAGGGCACGTATGACATTACACTAACGGCAACAAATTCATTAGGATGCAGCGACACGGCTCGCGCCCAAGCTGCTGTGCGTGTAGAGAAGGGTGCGCAAATATTAATGCCGAATGCCTTTACCCCCGGAAGAGATGGCCCCGGTAGTGGTGATGGACAAAATGATGTGTTCCTTCCGATGGTTCGTGGAGTAACTGAATTTCAGATGTTGATTTTTAATCGTTGGGGGGAATTGCTCTTTGAAAGTAAGAGTGCGGAAGTTGGATGGGATGGATATTTCCAGGGACGACTTTGTCAGCAGGATGTATATGTATACAAAATCACAGCGAAGTACGAGAATGGTCAGGTGGTTACACGATTAGGAGATATTCACTTGATGCGATAAAATGAAGAAATTACTTTTCATACTGCTTGTTTTAGGGTGCATAAAAGGATATGCTCAAGACCCCGAGTTTTCCCAGTACTATTCTGCACCGCTTTATCTAAATCCTGCGTTTAGCGGGACAGCCAATGATCATCGTTTCATTGCAAACTACAGGAATCAATGGCCAAACATTACTAACGGATATGTCACTTATGCTTTTTCATATGATTACAAATTGGAGAATCTGAACAGTGGAGTTGGTTTTATGATTGTGTCGGATAAAGCAGGAACGGCTGGCTTGCAGTCGACTGAACTAAACTTTCAGTATTCTTATCATGTGCAGTTAGCCGATAAGTGGGTTTTATCTTCAGGATTGAATTTTGGGGTTGCCACAAGAAATATTGATTTCAATAAACTGGTTTTCAATGATCAGCTTGATTTGGATTCAGATGGAAATCTTCCACCGAGTCCTGACTACAATAACATCACCAGCTCCACTTACTTCGATTTTGGAGCAGGAGCATTGTTGTACAACAGAAAGATTTGGCTTGGGTTTGCAGCAGCTCACCTGAACGAACCCAATCGCTCTCTTGTGGATGAAGATGCTTCTATTCCGATCAAAACAACTATTCATGGCGGAATCCGGATACCTTTATATCACGGCTTAATGAAACGAGAAAGGGTTGCTGCGATTGCTCCTTCATTTGTTTATAAACACCAGGGAAGATTCGATCAGTTAGATATTGGAACGTATTTTCTATACGAACCAGTGGCAATCGGATTATGGTACCGTGGAATTCCACTTGCTCAAAATGTAAAGGATAACATCAGTCAGGATGCAGTTGTTGTGATCCTCGGGTTTCAGCTTACCAAAGTGGAACTGAGTTATAGTTACGATCTTACCATTTCAGAACTTGGCCCGGTTGCCGGAGGTGCTCATGAGATAGCTTTAAAGTACAAGCTAAATATTGATAATCCAGCCAAGAAGAAAAGAGAGAAGTTTATTCCGTGCCCCACGTTCTATAAAGACTAGAATCGCGTAAGTTTTTATCCCCAACATTATCCCGTAAATTTGAACGCTGTTTTCAGAGTTCATGAATCTTTCATCATCATTAGAATATCCAATATTTAAAACGATAGGGCAGGTGGCTGATCGCGCAAATCTTCAAGTATTTGCTGTAGGGGGTTATGTGCGTGATATTCTATTGAAAAGATCATCGAAAGACATTGATTTTGTGGTGGTTGGAAGTGGTATTGAATTAGCCGAGCTGGTAGCAGGGAAGTTGAAGACTAAGGCCAATGTCTATAAGAATTTCGGAACAGCTCAAATTCCACTGGATGATCTGGATTTGGAATTCGTAGGTGCCCGTAAAGAGTCCTATAGAAGTGAATCCAGAAAACCGATTGTAGAAGATGGTACCCTTGAAGATGATCAGAAGCGAAGGGACTTTACCATTAACGCGATGGCCATCAGCCTGAATGAAAAAAGTTTTGGTGAATTGATTGACCCCTTTGACGGAGTAAGTGATCTGAAACGAAAAATTATCAAGACACCGCTGGATCCTGCCATTACCTTTTCAGATGATCCGCTTCGCATGATGCGGGCTATTCGTTTTGCATCACAATTGAATTTTGATATTGAAGCCGATACTTATCAGGCCATAATTGATCAAAAGGACAGACTTAAAATAGTTTCTCAGGAGAGGATTACCGAAGAACTCAATAAAATTATTTTAAGCCCGGTACCTTCTTATGGTTTTAAGCTTTTGTTCCAGAGCGGATTATTGAATTTGTTTTTCCCTGAAATGGTTTTACTTCAGGGAGTTGAGTATGTAGGAGGTAATGCCCATAAAGATAATTTCTACCATACGCTTCAAGTATTGGATAACGTGGCTAAAGTGTCAAATGATCTTTGGCTTCGTTGGTCTGCTATTTTACATGATATCGCTAAGCCTCAGACAAAGCGTTACGATAAAATTCATGGCTTTACTTTTCATGGTCATGAAGATAAGGGCGCGCGCATGACGCCCGGGATTTTCAGAAGACTTAAACTTCCAATGAATGAAAAAATGGAGTTTGTGCAGAAATTAGTGCGCATGCATTTACGCCCGATTCCATTAGCGAAAGAAGTAACTGACTCTGCCATCAGAAGATTGTTGTTTGAGGCCGGTGATGACATTGATGCATTGATGATGCTGTGTCGAGCGGATATTACCTCAAAGAATAATGACAAGGTGAATCGCTTTCTTAAAAATTTTGATGTTGTGGAAGCGAAAATGGCAGAAGTGGAGGAGAAAGATCAGATCAGAAATTTCCAACCACCTATTACCGGTGATGAGATTATTAAAATGTATAATCTTCCACCAAGCAAAATCATTGGTGATATCAAGGAACAAATTAAGGAAGCAATTCTTGAAGGAGAGATTCGTAACGATCGGGAAGAAGCCCTTCAGCTCCTACAGAAAATAGCCAAAGAAA
>DASXWI010000409.1:0-2070 GCA_036503755.1 Saprospiraceae bacterium
TAAACGATTTTAAAGTAAATAAAAAAGGCACTTCTGATTTGAAGTGCCTTTTTTATTTTAGGTAACTATTGAAGGCTACTGAATCACTATCCCTCTAGTCACACGTTGATTCCCCTGCCTGAGATTGATATAATAATGTCCGGAAGGTACTGCCGGTAAATTCACTCTTTGTGTAGTGAGTTGTTTTCCTACTTTAGCACCTGTCCAGGTATAGATTTCATGTCCCCATTTATCGAACAGTGATGCAGACCATGCCTGGCCTGTTGACAACCACTCGAGCGTTGTGTATTGTGAGGCAGGATTCGGATAAACTTTGAAATGTGTTTCTGTAAAAACTTCTTGTTGGATAGCTGTTGATAAAGAACATCCTTCAATCAAAGGAAGAAACTGGACTCCCGGATTTAATATTTCATAAATCGTTGGTTCATCAAGACCGATCCAATCTTTTAAAACAGTCGCATACACAGACCTGAAATCGTATTGCATAGCAACCCCTTCCTGTGGATCAGAATCCACGGTGATGTGTGCATTTTCACCTAAAACACCAGGTTTAACACAGGATCCGAAAAGCATCAGAGGAGCTGCACTTCCGTGATCTGTACCAAGACTATCATTTGAACGGATCTGGCGTCCAAATTCAGAGAACGTCATCGTCAGCACTTTTTCATCCTTACCTAATAGTTTCAGATCCTGGTGGAATGCATGGATCGCTTCTGATAATTGGAGTAGTAAATCAGCATGATTACCTTCCGTTGTTTCACCATTGATCTGGGCGGAATGCGTATCAAAACCACCAAGTGAACATATATAAACTTTTGTCTTCAAACCTCCGGCTACCAGCAATGCCACATTTTTCAATTGTTCAGCTAACCTGTTGGCTGCTGGATACGTCACCATGTTATTGCCTCCATTCGCTGCATCCAGAATGACTCCGGCATACGCATTTGTTTGTGCGATCGCATCAATCAGAAATCGCAGCTCATGTCCGTAATTATTATCCGGCAGATTTCCGACTTCCCCTTCCGATAATGGTGCCAGTGCAAAGGGATCATTGAGCGCGAGGGAATAATTCGTGAGCGTGCCCTGGCATGTCTCAGAGACTAGTGATCCCATCGTGAGTGCAAATGGAGCATCATACTCTGCATTGGGGTAGCCTTCGGGGTAATCGGGGTGGTCGTCATTGAAATATCGTCCAAGCCATCCTGTAGAGAGATATTCATTAGCGTCAGAACCAGATGTCCAGATATCTGTAGATCTGAAATGAGATCTGTCCTGATTTGGATAGCCTACTCCCTGAACAACACCCATTTTTCCATCGAGATACATCTCCTGCAATTTCAGCATAGAAGGATGGAATCCAAGAGAAGACTCAACTTGTAAAACACTTGCCTCTGGAATAAGGATATTAGGACGAAGTGCACTCAATGCACTATATTGATCGATTGGAATAACACAATTAAGTCCATCATTTCCGCCATTGAGCTGGATGATCACAAGTACACGGTCATTCTCCGGTCCGCCATTTAAAAAAGGAAACGGAACAGCTCCCAATTGCATGCCCTTAAGCAGAACAGGAACAGAGGTCAATGCACTGGTTCGTAAAAAACTTCTTCTTTTCATCAGTTTATGATTGAAGTCCCTCCGGACGGATTATTGCAATTGAAATTCAGGTAAGCCCATCAAAGCCAGGAACAATGCCCTGAGCCTAAGTTCTACTGCCATGCGAATAGTATCATTAGTCGGATCAAACAGGTATGCACCATATTCAACAGTCCATTCAAAATCCGGAAGTCCGGGTATGAGGATTTCTTTCAGGTAATCAAGTTGTGCTTGAGTAAGCGGCCAAGGCAATGCAAGACTAACTAATCCGGCGATCATAGCATTTGGGTCAGTCGCATTCGGGATTTTATCCACTACCTTGAGTACATCAATTCCCCAAGGCCGATCAAATGCCGGAATCTGTCCACTCGCCATCCCATCCGTAACCGCTCTTCTTATTGTCAGCGTTACGCTGTTGATCCAATTGCGGTAAAAAATCGGGTCCTGGTAATAGGCTTTCCATCCTGCCAC
>DASXWI010000410.1:0-7960 GCA_036503755.1 Saprospiraceae bacterium
TGCTGAATACAACAAAATTATTACCGGGAAGCCTGGAAGAAACAAACGAAATCACTCTTCGTCCTTCAGAAAATTTCTTTACGATTGAAATGACAGGCTTGCATTACCTCAATCCCGAAAGGTGCGTGTACGCTTATTTGCTGGAAGGCTTTGATAAGGAATGGCAATACACCACTGATAACAACGTCAATTACACAAATGTACCTGGAGGCCAATATACATTCAGATATAAAGTCAGTGTTGATCCCGGTCAATGGGATGTGCAAGAAAAAAAGTTAGCCATCGATATCAAAACCGTATTCTACAAAACGAAATGGTTTCAAGCTCTCGTCTTACTATTTATTTTGGGCAGTCTGTCCTTGTTTTATCGCTATAGGATGAACCACTCCAGAAGGTTAATGCTTTTGCAATCCAGAACACAGGCTCTGGAAAAAGAAAAAGCCATGGTGATGTATGAAAACCTCAAGGAACATCTAAACCCACATTTCCTCTTCAACTCACTCTCATCACTCAGCAGTCTTATCCGTATAGCTGGACAACATGCCATCCGGTTTGTGGATACGATGAGCAAGGTATATCGCTATATTCTTAAGAACAGGGACAACGAAACTGTCCCATTGCGTGAAGAACTTCAATTTGTGCAGGCTTTTATCGAACTACAGAAAACACGATTTGAAGAAACCCTGCAGGTTCGTATTCATATTGATGAGGAATACCTGGATATGAAGATTGCTCCTGTTACCATCCAAAATCTTATAGAGAATGCCATCAAGCATAATGTGGCTGATATTGAAAATCCACTTGTGATTGAAATCTTTATTGAAGAAGGATACCTTATTGTCCGCAATACATTACGCAAAAAAAGTTATGTGGAAACGAGCAATCAGCAGGGACTGGCAAATATGGTGGCATTGTACCGGTATCTGAGTGATTTACCCATGGTCATTGCTGAAGAGGATCCTTATTTCATTGTCAAAATCCCCCTTTTATGAAAGCCATAATCATTGAGGATGAAAACCTGATCGCTCGCGAACTTGCCTACATGATCGCCAAGGTGGATCCTGACCTGAACATCCTTCAAACCTTACCAAGTGTACGTACGTCAAGGCAATGGCTTCTTGAAAATGCAGAACCTGATCTCATCTTTGCCGACATTCAACTAAATGATGGAATCAGCTTTGAGATTTTCGACCGTTATGAACTGACCTGCCCGGTTATTTTTATTACGGCTTATGATGAATATGCTATTCGTGCATTTAAAGTAAATGGAGTCGACTACTTATTGAAACCCACTAACCTGGAAGAACTAAAAAAAGCCATTGATAAGGCGAGGGTGATTATAGAAAGCCGTTCTCCATATCCCAGGGATATTCAACAACTACTCCATATGATGGCTAATCCAGGTTTGGCCACAACTGCTTACAGGGAGAAATTTGTAGTGAAATTCCGGAACCAATGGCATCCCCTTCCAGTAAAAGACATTGCCTGCATTTACAGAGATGAATTAATCTATATCCTGACGTTCTCAGGTGAGAAATATATGTTGGAATTTGAATCGTTGGATGAAATCATAGAAATGCTCGATCCATCTGTATTTTATCGTACCAACAGACACAGTATTGTCAACATTAACGCCATTCAAAGCATTAAACCACGTGAGAATCAAAAACTTACATTGACCCTAAAGGCCCCGTTAAAATTAGAACAAGATGTAAGTCGTGAAAAAGCACCATTGTTTAAAAAATGGTTTGACCGATAAAGTGGATATTTCAAATTGGGATATTGCCCTTAAAAACTTCTACAGCTGGTCCGGTCAGCAACACATGTTTAAATTCCTGCTCACCCATGTGGTGAAAATCAACCCGCAAGTCCCCACCTTTTGCATGGACTTTCCAGGATGTGATATCTCCGGGTGTAACATATGCTGATGCAATTGCTGCAGCAACCACACCTGTTCCACAAGCAAAAGTTTCATCCTCTACGCCACGCTCGTACGTACGAATATTGATCTCTCCGGGTTTGATGGACTGTACGAAATTGACATTTATCCCTTCGGCGACAAACCGAGGACTATTGCGAATGGATTTTCCTTCAGCAAAAACATCCATATCATGAATATCCTGACGGAAATTAACATAGTGTGGTGAACCGGTATGCAAAGTGAGTGAATGATCATCTATTGTAATCACTTCATCAACATCTTTCATAGAAATCGTGACTAATCCATTTTCATGCACCTTTCCATCATGCCATCCATCTGTCCCTAGGAATCGACAAGAACCATTGTGTACATCAAGAGCAGCGGCAAAAGCGACAATGCATCTTCCACCATTTCCACAAAAAGAACTTGTGCGTCCATCTGAATTGTAATACCGCATGAAAAAGTCAGCACCCTCTCTACCCTTTTGCAACAATATCAAGCCATCCGCGCCTACCCCAAACCTACGATGGCAAGCTAAGGCAATCCATGCTTCACTCATTCTACTTTCCCATTGACCCTCACGGTCATCCACCATGATGAAATCATTTCCCGCACCGTGATACTTAACAAATGGAACCTGGTTCATGTTTGATGGCTTGAAATCTCTCCTAAAATCCGGACAAAGCTAAGGCAATGTTTAAAATTTGTTTTTCAAGAAGAGGTAGGGGTTCAAAATTTTGGACCCCCTAACTCTTCTTGAATCCCTTTAACCACTATTCGTCGTTTACCGGCAAACGTTAGGATAATATTAAAGCCTGAACCAAGAGAGACGAACAATGTTTAAGTCCAATAGCAAGTTTTGATTTATATTTCATAATAGAAATTACAATTCCCAATGAGAAATTTCGCGCCCTTCGTTATCACAGGCCTGCTAAGTGCCGGTCTTGCCCTGGGTTTGTTCACGTTAATCAACAAACCAACTTACGCCGATCAAAAGGCTGAACCTCAAATGGTACTTACCAATTATAGTCCGGTCGGGACATCAAGGGCTTCCGCTTTACCTATTGGCAGTCCTGACCTGGTAAAAGCTTCCAATTCTTCTAAGTTGGCCGTCGTATACATCGAATCCACAACCTCTACTCCGTCTACTTATTTTGGTAGGCGTATAGGACAGGCTAGTACCGGTTCGGGTGTAATCATTTCGGAAAATGGATATATCGCCACTAATCACCATGTCATCGAAGATGGTGATGAAATTTCTGTACTGATGGAAGATGGTCGGGAATTTGAAGCTAAACTGATCGGATCAGATCCCTCTACGGACCTGGCGCTATTAAAAGTAGATGCTAAAGGCCTGCCTCATATGACTTTTGGGGATAGTGACTCCCTGCAAGTGGGTGAATGGGTGCTTGCGATTGGAAATCCTTTCAGGTTGTACAGCACGGTTACCGCTGGTATTGTCAGCGCAAAATCAAGAAATATCAATATCCTCGAAGACTCCGGGATCGAAGCATTTATTCAAACCGATGCTGCAGTAAACCCGGGAAACAGTGGGGGTGCATTAGTTAATACACGCGGCCAACTCGTTGGGGTCAACACCGCGATCATGACATACAGTGGGCAATATGAAGGTTTTTCATTTGCAGTACCTTCGAACCTGGTTAAAAAAGTGTTGGAAGACATTCGTGAATTCGGTTCCATCCGTCGTGGATGGTTAGGTGTGGTGATCAGACCTGTTGATGCAACTTCAGCTAAAAAAGCCGGGCTCAATGAAATTGCCGGTGTCATCATCGAACAAGTAAATGTATCAAGTGCTGCAGACCAGGCTGGTCTCAAAGCAGGAGATGTCATTACTACTATTGACGGTCAGAAAATCATGACTTCACCAGATTTTATGTCCAAGATCGGCCAACATCGTCCTGGTGATGTTTTGAGCTTCCAATACATCCGCGATGGCAAAAGAAAAGACACACTTGTCAAGTTGAGTGATTCAAGAGTTGCCACTTTAGGCAATGAAATGTCCTCAAATGTCAATCCTGATGAAATCCTGACCAGTATAGGTCTCAATATCCGCAATCTAAATGATGGCGAAAAACAACGTCTCCCCAAAGAGGGTGTAATCGTAAACACGATCGAACCAGGCAGCAAGACGTCTCGCGCCAACATGGAAGAAAAATTTATCATCACCCGTATTAATGGTGAGATTGTCAAAAACACGGATGACCTTAAAGCTGCATTGAAACATGCAGGGACAGGACTTTATCTGCAAGGTTACTACGAGGACTATCCGGGAGACTATGCTTATACACTTGCGTTGAAATAGTTATTTTGAATAAGGAATAGCGAATAAGGAATAAGGAATAGCGAATATCGAAGTTCGAAGTAGAAGTTCGAGGTAGAAGTAAGAAGTGGACGTGGAAGTGGAAGTGGAAGTGGAAGTGGAAGTACGAAGGATGGCTTCGCCATCCTTAATGCCCTCTGCCCCATGCCCTTTGCCCTCTGCCCTTTGCTATCTTTCCGCTAAGTGCTCCCATTTGGCGGTATCTAGCTATCTTTGCAGCCCTTATGAAGAATATCCGCAATTTTTGCGTCATTGCCCATATTGATCACGGAAAGAGCACGTTATCAGACCGTTTGCTTGAGATTACCAAGACCATCGCCACACGGGACATGGTGGCTCAGACCCTTGACAATATGGATATTGAGCGGGAACGGGGCATTACGATCAAAAGTCACGCTATTCAGCTCTATTACAAGCATCCAAATGGACAAGAATATACCCTAAACCTCATCGATACCCCGGGTCACGTGGACTTCTCTTATGAAGTTTCAAGGTCGATCGCGGCGTGTGAAGGGGCTTTATTGCTTGTCGATGCCACGCAAGGCATCCAGGCTCAGACCATTTCCAATTTATACCTGGCCATCGAACATAACCTGGAGATCATCCCGGTATTGAATAAGATCGATATGCCCAATGCCATGATCGATGAGGTTAGTGACCAGATCATCGACCTGGTGGGCATCCCAAAATCTGACATTCTGCTTGCGAGTGGAAAAACAGGCGAAGGGGTTGATAAAATCCTGGAGGCTATAGTTGAATTCGTTCCTCCTCCAAAAGGGGATCCGGAGGCACCGCTCCAGGCTTTGATTTTTGATTCCGTTTTCAATTCATTTCGCGGGGTAATAGCCTATTTCCGGATTTTTAACGGAACCATGCGGAAGGGTGAAAAAATTAAGTTCGTTAATACAGGTAAAGAGTATAATGCAGATGAAGTTGGTATCCTCCAAATGGACCAGGTACCGAAAAGTGAATTATCTGCAGGTAACGTAGGATACATCATCACCGGCATCAAAGAATCCAAAGAGATTAAAGTTGGTGATACCATCACCAATGCAATTAATCCTACCCAGGACGTTATCAAAGGATTTGAGGATGTCAAGCCAATGGTTTTCGCAGGTATCTACCCTATCGACAACGATGACTTCGAAGATCTTCGTGATAGTCTTGAAAAATTACAACTCAATGATGCAAGTCTTGTGTTTGAACCTGAGACTTCTATTGCATTAGGTTTTGGTTTCCGTTGCGGCTTCCTCGGGATGTTGCACCTGGAAATTATACAGGAAAGGTTGAGTCGCGAATTCAACCAGGAAGTGATCACGACGGTACCAAACGTATCGTACAGAGCCTTCACTAAACGGACCGGGCTCATGGTGATCAATACACCAAATGATCTTCCTGATCCTACGCTGGTTGATTTTATCGAAGAACCCTATATCCATGCACAGGTCATCACCAAACCGGAGTACATCGGAGCGATCATGAACCTTTGTCTTGAAAAACGTGGTATGTTGACGCATCAACATTATCTCACACCAACACGGGTTGAATTAAGTTTTGACTTACCATTGGCGGAGATTGTGTTTGATTTTTACGATCGTCTCAAATCCATTTCACGTGGTTATGCATCTTTCGACTATGCTCCAAAAGATTACCGTAAATCGGATCTTGTCAAATTGGACATCCGTTTAAATGGTGAGCCTGTCGATGCCCTTTCTTCGCTTGTACATAAAGACAAAGCCGAAGGCTTCGGTCGTAAGATTTGTGCAAAATTGAAAGAGCTGATTCCAAAACAGCAATTCGTGATTGCTATTCAAGCTTCGATCGGCGCGAAGATCATCGCACGCGAGACAATTTCGGCGATGCGCAAAGACGTTACTGCCAAATGTTATGGTGGTGACATTACACGTAAGCGCAAGCTGTTGGAAAAACAAAAAGAAGGAAAGAAGAAAATGCGGCAGATTGGGTCCGTGGATATCCCACAGAAGACCTTCCTGGAAGTGCTTAAACTGGATTAATACAGGATGAGCCGGGCTGAAGGGCTTTACTCCGAACGGATCCCATGGGCATGGTTATTGGCCATTGCTGCAGTCTGGCTTTATATTCCTTTCATTGGTGGTGTTTCCCTTTTCGATTGGGACGAAATCAATTTTGCGGAGATCAGCCGCGAGATGATGATGACCGGGGATTATCTCAATATCCAGGTCAACTACAAACCTTTTTTTGAAAAGCCTCCTTTTTTCTTTTGGCTCCAGGTGCTTTGCATGAAAACATTCGGCATCAATGAATTTGCTGCACGCTTACCAAATGCATTAGCAGGTATTATCGTCCTTGTGCTAATCTTTAAAACAGGAAGCCGATGGATCGATAGAAGGTTTGGCCTTTTCTGGGCACTTTCTTATATGGGCTCCATACTCCCTTCTTTATATCACAAATCCGGGATCATCGATCCTTGGTTCAACCTCTTTATCTTTTCAGCAATCATTATCTGGATAGAAGGCACTCGATCTACTAAGTCAGCAGTAAAATGGTTCTTCATCAGTGGGTTGCTAAGTGGAATAGCTGTACTTACAAAAGGACCTGTCGGTCCTTTGTTGATCGGTCTCATCGTCTTGGTCATACGGATATGGAGTAAGGATAGAAAAATGCTGACCTTCTCCAATGTGCTTCTTTTCATCCTTGGTAATACCATCATTGCAGGATTATGGTTCGGAATCAACTGGATATCGAACGGACCTGATTTTATTATGGCCTTCCTCAAATACCAGGCAGAGTTGTTGACCGAATCTGTAGCCGGACATAAAGGGTTTCCAGGTTATCATTTTGCAGTCACTTTATTTGGTGTGTTTCCTGCTTCTCTTTTTGCTCTTGCCGCCTTTCGTAAAAAAACGGCTGAAGAAGGGAACGAACATTATTCTTTACGCCTGCTCATGATCGTGGTGATCATTGTGGTGTTGGTCTTGTTTTCATTGGTGCAAAGCAAAATAGTTCATTACTCTTCCCTGGCATATTACCCGGTGAGTTTTCTGAGTGCTTGGACGATATGCAGGTATCTCGATGGAATGCATAGTTGGAAAACATGGCACAAAGGTCTTTCGGTATTGGTTGCATTCATTATCATGATTGCACTTTTCATATTACCCTTCGCAGGTCAAAACATGGAATGGGTGAAATCTGCCATCAAATTTGATGCCTTTACAAAAAAATCACTTGAAGCGCAAGTCAATTGGGGGTTCATAGATTATACTCCCTTGATTTGGTTTGTCGGCATCCTTGGTGCATACATATACCTGTTGAAAAAAACAAACAAGGATTTTGCCTTCATCACCCTGTTTACTGGAATGGGATTGTTTGTCAGCATTGCTTTGATCTTCTTTATTGGAAAAATAGAACGGTATAGTCAGCATGCAGCTGTGGAGTTTTGCGAAGCTGTTGAAGGCAGGCAGGTTGAAATCCAAACGATTGGCTTTAAAAGCTATCTGCCCTTTTTCTATGCAAAGAAACCTGTTCCTGATACCACGATTGCCAAGGAAGACCTCAAACATTTCTACATCCTTCGCGAGGATAAACGCAAGAAACTGGACGAACTACCAGAACTCCAAATCGTATACGAGAAGAACGGATTTATTTTCCTCGAGCATAAATAAAATAAAAAAGGGAAGATGTAGAGACGCGATTAATCGCGTCTCTACATCTTCCCT
>DASXWI010000411.1:0-2085 GCA_036503755.1 Saprospiraceae bacterium
TGGTATTTTCCAAACACAAGAAGAAGTTGAAGCGGGAGCTTTTCAGAATGAGGGAACATCTCCCGGGGACATTCGCTTTAAAGATCTTGATGGAAACGGTATAATTGATATTAATGACCAAACCTATATAGGTAATCCAACACCTGAATTTACCTATGGCTTTAATGCTGATTTCGGATGGAAAGGGTTTGAGCTGAACATGTTTTTCGCTGGTTCAGAAGGAAATGACATATTCAATGGTTTTCTCCGGTACGATTTTACGTACGGTAATAAACCTAGTTCAGTTTTGGAGCGTTGGACCGGTCCCGGGACCTCAAATGATGTCCCACGAGCAAACCTGAATGATCCAAATCAAAATGCAAGAATATCTGATCGCTTTGTAGAAGATGGATCATACCTCCGCTTCAAAACGCTCCAGATCGCTTATAACCTTCCAAAGGCCTGGCTGCAGAAAATGAAATTTGAAAAATTCAAAATCTACATGACTGGCCAGAACCTGTTGACGTTTACTAAGTATACAGGCTTAGATCCAGAAATAGGCCAGGTGGGTGGCAGCCTTGAGTTAGGTATTGACAGAGGTTTTTATCCACAAGCCCGTACCATATTGGGTGGCATCAGCTTAACCTTTTAACGATAAACAGAAACATGAAAAAAATATACATCCTCATTTGTTCAGCCGGTCTTGCATTGACCTCATGTGACAAGGAGTTTCTGGAAAAATCTCCGATTGTCGGAACAACAGAAGAAAACTTCTATAAAACAGAAGCTGATGCCATTGCAGCTGTTAACGCAGCCTATGCTGGTTTGCAGTTTCAACTCTCAGCAGCAGGGCATTTCAGATGGTTCTGGGGAGATATCATGTCCAATGATTCCGAGAAAGGTGGATCAGGCGACAATGATGTCAATGAATTATTACAACTAGAGACATTCAAAGGTCCAGTCAATACATCTCTACTGGAGGCAGAATGGAGTGCTGATTATGAAGGAATCTATCGGGCTAATGTAGTACTTGAAAAAGTTCCACCAATAGAAATGGACGATAACCTGAAAGCCAGGATACTTGGGGAAGCTAAATTTATACGCGCCTGGCATTATTACAATCTCGTGGCGATGTTTGGGGGTGTGCCTTTGGCGGATCATGTACTGGCTCCTTCGGAATATAATATGCCACGTGCCACCGCTGATCAGATCTGGGATTTTATCGAAAAGGATTTAACAGAAGCAATACCTGTACTTTGGAAACGAAGTGAATATCCTGCAGCAGATCTTGGGAGGATTACGCAAGGTTCTGCTCAGTCCTTATTGGTGAAAGTTTATTTGTGGCGTGAAAAGTGGAATGAAGCGAAAACAACTGCAGAAGCCGTAATCAATTCGAATGAATACCAATTGGTACCGAATTACGCAGATATATTTCCAGTGTATGGGGAGAATAACGAGGAGTCCATTTTTGAAATCCAATACATGAATGCTTCCGGTGGAAACTGGGGAAAGAACAACGCGAACGAAGGAACCTTTACGAATGTGTTTACAAGAGCACGGGGTATGTTTGCCGGGTATGGTTTTAATATCCCTACGCAAAATTTTGTAGATGAATTTTTCAAGGAAGGATTTGAAGATCCGCGTTTGGCTGCTACAGTTTTCAGGATTGGTGATCAAATGGGAGACCGGGGTGAATTTACCATTGAGAATACAGGCGGTGCTCCATTTATTTACTATTCGAAAAAGTATTTCGATAACAAGAGTGAAGATGCGCCTTTCGGAGATCCGAATCCTAACGGCGGAACCAATGATCGTGTTATTCGTTATGCTGATCTACTGTTGATGCATGCAGAAGCATCTTTTCATGTTGGAGATGAAGGTGCAGCTCGTACATCTTTAAACCAGGTAAGGGCACGAGTTAGTGTGCCAGATATTTCTGCAACAGGTCAGAGTCTATTGGATGCCATATTCCGTGAGCGTAGGATTGAGCTGGGTCTTGAAGCACATCGCTTCTTTGATTTAGTTCGCACCGGTCGCGCACAACACGAATTAGGCAGCCTTGGTTTTGTACAAGGCGTACATGAACTGTTCCCGATTCCGCAATCC
>DASXWI010000412.1:0-8013 GCA_036503755.1 Saprospiraceae bacterium
CAAGAGCCTGATCAGGCAGACTGTCGACCGCTTCCTTTCTTTTATTCCGAAAGAAAATATCTATGTGATCACGCACAAAAACTATGGAAGTCTTGTACTGGAAGCCATTCCTGAACTTGCAAAACATCAAGTCATCGAAGAACCAAGCAGGAATAATACAGCAGCATCTGTAGCCCTGGCATCAATGAAACTATATAAACTTGATCCGGATGCAGTTTGTATCGTTGCCCCTGCAGACCATTTAATCAAAGATGAACAAGCATTTAAAGAAGCTATTGCCATTGCCGTAAAACATGCAACCCAATTTGCAAGCATCATAACCCTTGGCATTGAACCAACACGGGCAGATACAGGCTATGGCTATATTGAATTTGACAAAACAGATGATAATGAAGTTCGTGCAGTAAAATCTTTTAGGGAAAAACCTGACAAGACAAAAGCTGAGCAATATTTGAATCAAGGTTCTTTTGCATGGAATGCGGGTATATTCATTTGGAAGTTGTCTGTTATCCTCAATAGTTTTGAACAACATGCTTCGCAGATTTATAAAACGCTTCATCCGGGTATAAATGTTTACAATACAGATGAAGAACATTCCTTTATTGCCAGCGAGTATCCAAAGACAGAGAAAATATCTGTAGACTATGCCATCCTGGAACGAGCGCAAAATGTATTCACTATCCCATGCGATATTGGCTGGTCTGATCTTGGGACATGGACATCCCTTTATGATCAGTCTGAAAAGGACAAAGCCCACAATGTAAACTTATCGCAACCCGTCTTCCTTGAAAAAGCTACTAACAATCTTATTCTTTCAAAAAAGGATAAGCTTGTGGTGATCAAGGGCCTGGAAGACTTTATTGTGATCGACACAGAGGATTGCCTCATGATCTATCCTAAATCTGAGGAACAATCCATCAAGGAACTCAAAGAAAGATTAAAAGATAACGGGTTAGATGCTTATTTGTAGCCATATGCTTAAATTGTAGGATCAGCATGAAGCCTAAGCGCATCGCCATAGTAGCCAATACGACCTGGAATATTTACAATTTCAGGCTCAACATCATCCGTAAGCTGATCAGTGAAGGTCATGAGGTCATCGTCATGTCACCGGTGGATAATTTTATCAGCTATACAGAATCTATCAGGGAAGTCACGCATATTCCACTTCATCATCTTTACAGGGACAGCGTTAATCCATTCCAGGATTTCAGGCTTTGGCTCGAGTTGATTCATTTGTATCGGAAGCACAAACCCGACCTTATAATTCATTATACCATTAAACCGAATATTTATGGAGGTCTTGCTGCACGCCTGTTACGCATCGCATCCATTGGTGTCATCACCGGTTTAGGCTATTCGTTAATTCATGAAGGTTGGATCAATGGTATAACGCGGATATTGTATAAAATATCGCTTCCTTTTCATCGCATGGTCATCTTTGAAAACCTGGATGATAAAGCCTTGTTTGAACAAAAGCGCCTGGTCTCTCCTTCCAAAAGTTTTGCAATCAAAGGATGTGGAGTGGATACAACCCATTTCAGCCCAAATGGAGATGGACGTAATGCGGATATCATTACATTTACGTTTATTGGCAGGTTGCTCTATGACAAAGGTGTCAGAGAATTTATTGACGCAGCACATATCCTTAAAAACCAAAATCAAAATGTACAATTCTGGTTGGTAGGAGATCTCGATAAAGAAAATCCTTCTTCCATTCGGAATGAAGACCTCCTCAAATGGGTACGCGATCCGAGTATTTATTACCACGGGGCAACAGACAATGTTAAAAAGTTCATAGATCGATCAGATTGTATCGTACTGCCATCCTACAGAGAGGGAATGCCCCGGGTAATCATGGAAGCGATGGCTATGGAACGTCCGGTGATTACAACAGAAACTGCTGGCTGCAGAGAAACTGTTGATTCTGCAGTAAACGGATACCTGGTCCCTGTCAGAAATGCAAACGCGCTTGCTGATGCCATGAATACCTTCATTAAACTGGACCCAACAGCGAGAAACAACATGGGCAAAAATGGCCGCAAGAAAGTTCTCAAAGAATTTGATGACCGGATTATCGCTGATCAACTGTATGCATTATTAATGAAAATAAAATAGGCTATCAGTTAGGCATGCCTTCATCCCGCTTCCTTTTCTTTTTATACTATTATCCACCAGTAACGGGTACAGCTGCAAAACGAAATTATCGTATCTCAAATGCACTTTCTTCCAGCGCTTCTTCTTCCATCATCTTGACAGCTTCAGAAGCAAGCACTGCTGTCAATATCCCGGCAAATACAACAATAAAAGAATTGCCTGTATTGGATTACAGAACATGGCTCCGCCGCAGAACGAAAGACGGCGCACTTCCCGAATCATCAAAAAAAAGCGCACTCGCACAATGGGTCATCCGGTTGATTAATACGTTTCCGGTAAATATCATTGCGGGTGAAGGAGGGCTTATTTATTTTATAAATCTGCTTGCTGAAGGAAAGCGATCCATTAAGCAAGATGGTATCACCCACCTCTATTCTTCCTACAGACCCTTTGCAGATCATTATGCAGCATGGTGGCTAAAGAGGCGGTACCCGGAATTGATATGGATTGCGGATTTCAGGGATTTGATTATTGATCCGCATTATAATCATGTCTTATTTTCAGAAAAGCATGATGCCTTTTTTAAAAACATGTTTAGCTGCGCTGATGTGCTGACCACGGTGTCCGATGGATTGGCTAAACAGTTAAAGGCGTACAACAAAAACGTTATCACTTTAAAAAACGGGATTGCCGGTGAAATAACACAGCCTTCGCCTACTCCTTCACTTTCTTTTACCATTGCTTTTACCGGCTCCATGTTTCTGGATAAACGTAATGCTGAACCGATATTCCATGCTATCCAAGAGTTACTACAAGAAACAAAAATTGAAGCGGAAGATATACGGATGATTTATGCCGGAAAAGACGGTTCATACTGGAAAAAATTGGCCGCACAATATCGCTTTGATTCCCTTCTTGATGATAGAGGCATAGTATCCGATACAGAAGCAAAGAAGATCCAGGACCAGGCTTGTATCAACTTATTGCTTACTGTTTCCTCTGACAAATTGCAAGGTGTCCTGACGGGTAAGATGATTGAATACTTCGAATCAGGAAGCCCAGTCCTCGCTATAGTCGTTGGACAGAATGATCCAGAATTGCAATCCATTATTCGTGAGCTCGAGACCGGTGATTCTTTTTCAGATCAACCCGAAGATCTCGAAAACATCAAATCATTCATCTTGTATGAATACCATCTTTGGAAACAAACAAGTTCTAATCGCAAACCTGTGAACATGGATATTTTGCGGACAAAGTATTCAATGGAAGCTGTGATGGCCCCTCTTTTGTATAAGCTGTCAGCTGTCAGCTCTCAGCCGTCAGATACCAGCCGCCAGGTGCCAGACGCATGACACGCTCGCAAGCACAAGCTTCATTTTTTTTTAGACATTTGAAGCTTCCAGGCTTCAAATCAATATATAAAATCACAATAAGTTTGTACTCAGTGTAAGTCGGCTTGTAGCCGACAAGGAATTTTCCTTTGCATCACACGGCTCTTACTTTCTTACTTTCTTACTTTCTTACTTTCTCACTGTCTCACTTTCTTACTCTCTTACTCTCTTACTCTCTCACTCTCTTACCTTCCGCTCGTGAGTTTTGATCTTCTCCATACCGACCCTTCCTCTTCCGCCCGCGCAGGTGTATTGCATCTACCTCATGGTGATGTGGAGACACCCATCTTCATGCCCGTAGGTACTGCAGGTACTGTAAAGGCTGTGCATCAGCAAGAATTAAAAGACCAGGTGGGTGCCCAGATCATTTTGGGTAACACTTATCATCTCTACTTACGGCCAGGCATGCAAGTGCTAACGGAGGCAGGTGGATTGCATAAATTTACTGCATGGGATCGGCCAATATTAACAGATAGCGGAGGCTACCAGGTTTATTCACTTAGCAAGCAACGTAAAATAAAAGAAGAGGGTGTAAAATTCAGGTCGCATATTGATGGCTCCATTCATGTATTTACACCAGAGAATGTCATGGATATACAGCGACAGATCGGTGCAGATATCATTATGGCTTTTGATGAATGCACACCTTATCCCTGCGATGAAAAATATGCCAGGCGATCCATGCACATGACACATCGTTGGCTGGACAGATGCATTACAAGGCATAAAGAAACAGAAGGGTTGTATGGATATGAACAGATATTAGCCCCAATCATCCAGGGCAGCACCTATCCTGAATTGCGTAAACAGTCTGCAGAATACATTGCCAATTGTGATATGCCTATAAATGCTATCGGTGGACTTTCAGTTGGTGAACCGCATGAAGACTTGTATGCCATGACTAACCTGGTCTGTGAAATTTTACCAAAAGAAAAACCACGTTATCTGATGGGTGTAGGTACACCAGCTAATATACTGGAATGCATTGCGCTCGGTATTGATATGTTTGATTGTGTTCTCCCGACGCGAAATGCCAGGCATGGATTGTTATACACGTCTCAGGGCATCGTACATATCCGCAACGAAAAGTGGAAACATTGTTTTGATCCTATTGATTCAGAATCTTCGGCAACCACCAGTCGTGATCATACTCTTGCTTATCTCCGCCATCTTACAATTTCGGGAGAAGCACTGGGTGCCATGATTGCATCCATTCAAAATCTTTCTTTCTTCCTGTCCCTGGTCCGTAAGGCCAGATTGCATATTATTGATGGAACCTTTTCATCCTGGAAAGATTCGATTCTCCCTGTTATTTCAAATCATCGGTAAAGAATAATCTTTGATCAGCCCCTGAGCTTATTGAAGGGATGGATCAATATTAATTTTAACAGATCTTTAGAATTACTAACGGCAATAAGTTATCGGATTGCTAGTTTATTTAAGAATGAAAATCATCCTGACTGTATTTAGTGCATTGTTGACAATGGCTATACATGCTCAGCAGCCACTCCTGATTGAATATGCTGCGGTCAATAATTTTCATTGGGGTCTCTTCGAGGGAAAAATTAATCCTGAGCATATTGCCCAAATGGGACAGAATACCGGAGCAGTGACGGTTTCATCTATCAGTTTTTCTACGCAACAAACTTCTGCCAAAGAGGCCACTGTCCTCATTACAGCCCGCTTTCATACCCAGGAATCCTGGACTAGATTTCCCAACCTAAGCCAACCTGCAGAAGCACTGAACCACGAAAAAAGGCATCTAGACATCACTGAAGTCTATGCACGTAAACTTAGACAGGCCATAAGCAAAACAAGATTTTCATCAAAGCATTTCATAAAAGAACTCGATCGACTCTTTAAGGATTACGTCACGCAACATCGTGCTGAGCAGGTTCGATATGATCATGAGACGAATCACTCTACTGTAACCGAACAGCAAAGAAATTGGGACAAAAAGATCGATGAGTGGATGAATGAGCTCTCAGCCTTTTCCGCTACAGAGATGAAAGTCGTCCTGCATTAAAATCCTGGAAATGCCTTGCCCTGTTTATAGGTGCAATCCCTCCCTACTTTCAATCCACGATTCAGTCTTTTTTGCACATATTTCACTACTTTTGCGCCTCCAAAATGCACATGGAGATAAAAGCCCATAACCTCCTAAGCTTCTAATCTCCTAAGCCTTTAAACACTAAACATTTAACATTAAACCTTTACCACAGCAATGGCCGGCGAAAAAGTAATATTCTCAATGGAAGGGGTAAGTAAAATCTATCCACCCTCCAAGCAAGTCCTCAAAAATATATGGCTCTCTTTTTTCTATGGAGCCAAGATTGGTGTCCTTGGTCTTAATGGATCAGGAAAATCAAGTCTCCTCCGCATCATCGCGGGCAAGGATCCAAACTTTGATGGAAAAGTATGGTTTGACGGCGATTATAAAATTGGATTCCTCGAACAAGAACCAGTTCTCGATGAATCGAAAACCGTTCGCCAAACTGTTGAAGAAGCAGTTCAACCAATAGTGAACCTGCTAAAGGAATATGAAGACATCAACATGAAGCTTGCTGAGCCTATGGATGATGACCTCATGATGAAAACTATCGAGCGCCAGGGTGAACTCATGGAGAAACTCGATCACTTCAATGCATGGGAACTTGATTACAAACTGGGTACAGCAATGGAATCTCTCCGTTGCCCTCCGGAAGATACACTGATCGGTGTGCTGTCAGGAGGTGAACGTAGGCGTGTTGCTTTATGCAGGTTGCTACTTTCTCAACCAGATATTCTGTTGTTAGATGAACCAACCAATCACCTTGATGCAGAAAGTGTATTATGGCTTGAACAGTTTCTTAAAAACTTCCCGGGTACCGTTATAGCCGTAACGCACGATCGTTACTTCCTCGATAATGTAGCAGGATGGATTCTTGAACTCGATCGTGGAGAAGGTATTCCATGGCAAGGCAATTACTCTTCATGGCTTGAACAAAAATCAAAACGTCTAGAGCAGGAAGAGAAGACAGAATCAAAACGCAAGAAAGCACTTGAGCACGAATTGGAATGGATCCGGATGGCTCCTAAAGCGCGCCAGGCAAAAGGAAAAGCCCGTCTTAATGCGTATGATCAATTGCGGAATGCAGAGATCAAAGAACGTGAAGCCAAACTTGAATTGTTTATTCCACCAGGCCCTCGTCTTGGTGATGTCATCATCGAATGTAAGGATGTATCCAAAGGATTTGGGGATCGCTTGCTCATCGACAACTTCACGTTTAAAGTTCCTAAAAACGCTATCGTTGGTATCATAGGTCCGAATGGTGTAGGTAAGTCTACGCTGTTCAGGATGATCATGGGCGAACAAAAGCCAGACAAAGGAGAAATCATTATCGGGGATACCGTGCAAATCAGTTATGTTGATCAGGCACACAAAGATTTAGATCCTGATAAGACCGTTTATGAAGTTGTCGGCGGTGGAAATGAAATCATCGCAGTGGGTGGTTCACAAGTCAACGTAAGGGCTTATATCAGCAAGTTTAATTTTACAGGAGCGGACCAACAGAAAAAAATTGGTGTCCTCTCAGGGGGAGAGCGCAACCGTGTACAGTTGGCTATCACGCTTCGTGAAGGAGGCAACGTCCTCTTACTCGATGAGCCTACTAACGATATTGATGTTAATACGCTCCGTGCACTAGAAGAAGCACTCGAAAATTTTGCTGGCTGCGTTTTAGTGATCTCGCACGACCGTTGGTTTATCGACAGGCTTGCAACACATATCCTTGCTTTTGAGGATGAAGGTGAAGTAGTTTTCTTCGAAGGTAATTTCGAAGACTATGAAGAAGCCAAGAAGAAACGCCTGGGTGATGTTACGCCAAAGAGACCGCGGTTTAAGAATATGATCAGCTAAGGAGCTTAGTGGGTTAGGGCTTAGGAGGTTAAGGTTGGCTTATAGGCTTTTAGAGGTATTTGGCTCATCAAAGGCTGATTAAGATTATGGGTACTTCTTTTAAAATTGATTTTCTTGGTTTAGGTCCGTCAAAAGCAGGTACCACCTGGATAGGCCATATGCTGGAAAGTCATCCCCAGATATGTATGGCCGAACCAAAAGAGGTCCATTTTTTTAATGATAGCCTTTCTTTCAATGGTTCATTTAGTGAATCTCATTTTCCATTGGGATTGGAATGGTATAAAAACTTTTTTAAGCATTGTACATCAGGTACCATCAAAGGGGAATTTACGCCCAGGTACATCCTTGATCCGGTTGTTCCAGAACGGATTTTCCAGCACAATCCAAATTTGAAATTGATTGTTTGCCTTCGGCCTCCATTCCAACGTATCGTTTCTCATTACCATACAGTAAGAGACTATCATCATAAGGAACCCAGACCAATCAGTGTTGCTATACGTGAAGAGCCTGAATACCTGGAGGCGTGTTTGTACTACAGGAATATTTCAAGATTTCTAAAGTATTACAAGCTGGACCAGTTTTTCTTTGCGGATCTGGAAGAGATAAAAACAAATCCAAGGGAATTGG
>DASXWI010000413.1:0-2871 GCA_036503755.1 Saprospiraceae bacterium
CTACAGCATACTGAGTTGGTCCGGATCCACTCACTGCATAGACAGCTACAGTAAAGCCTCCTGCCACCCAGGCCTTCTTAAACTTGCTTAAGATGGCTACTACATTATCGCTGTGGCCAATTTTAGGGTATATATGCTGAATATTGAACTTATCCGTATAGTCCGTCAGCGCTATCGTACTCAGCGTATCGATATACACTGAATAGCCTTTTGATTGCCTGTCCGTTAAATACATGGATATGTTCTGGTACCAGTCTTTCATGTGTGCTTCGCCTAGATCTCCCCGTCTGTCTTCACCTTCCCAACTGGTCGGCCCTTCCATAATGTGATAGCCTCCTGCATCAGGACCTGATACGATTTCACTTACCCGCCAGCTTACATCACCAGTATGGTATTTTTGGGCATGAGCAGCAAGCCCGGCTTCGAACTCCATCACTTTATCCATTTTTGGAAAAACCCGGTGAGTGGATATTACATTTTTGTTTTGCGCCATACCTACTATAGGCACTAGCATCATGGCGAACAGGAGTGTGTTGATTGTTGAAGTGAATTTCTGTTTCATTGTTCTTTTGTTTTGATGAGTTAAAAGGTTTTGTCAATCTTCTTTGACGTGACACAAAGCTCCTATCCATCAGGCTTTTAGGTGAGGACAATTCTCCTTTTTAGCCGCAGAAATCTTTCATGTTAACAGGACAAACTATGCATGAACAGGACAAATTCTTCATTATGGAGTGGTCGTGGATAAAAGAGAACTCCAGCCTCACCAAGAAGCCGATCTGGCATATATCTTTATACCGGTCATCAACTTAGCCCTGCCATCAATCGATTTTACTGTATAAGTTTTATGCTATGCCTCAGCGTTGCTGCTTATGGACAGTATAAGTATGAGACCCTCACGACTTCAGATGGCTTATCTCAAGGGTATATCTATGATATCTTGCAGGACAAGGATGGCTTCATGTGGTTTGCTACCAAGGATGGCCTGAATAGATATGATGGGTATACGTTTAAAGTATATACCCATGACAGCTACGACCCCCATTCCTTAAGCAATAACACGATCCATCACCTGTTGGAAGACAGCCAGGGCAGAATATGGGTAGCTACTGATCAAGGCTTAAACATCTATGACAGAAGCCAGGATCATTTCATCCGCATGGTGCACGATCCGAAAAACAGAAACAGTCTTTCAGGAAATAAAATAACAACGCCTCCTGTAGAGCTACCAGATGGTCGTTTCCTTGTGGCACCGCATGAAAAAAGCCTGAACCTGATTTCACTATCTGATGATTTTCCAAAAACAGATACTTCATTTACGATTGTTCAAATACCGGCACCTAGCCATGAGCGTTTGGAGAATGTGTTTAAAGGTGCCAATGGAAAAATATGGCTGGCAGCCTACGAAAATTTATTTGAGTTCTTACCGGGGAGTATGACAACTGTATGGAGGAAAAAAATGGCAAGGATATCACATTCCGCACAGAGTGAAGAAGGAGGCGTTTGGACGAATGACGTCTTCTATAGCGAATACCTGGATACGACCTCATTTCCGTTGTTTACAAAAGATGTTGCTAAAGGGCATGGTTCATTTTTCTTACATGACGAAGAGAACAATCGGTTCTGGCTTGGTATAACTGATTTGGGCAAGTTGCACATATTTGATACCCGCACCTGGAAAAGAGGAAATCCAATTGATCCGGATCAAACCAGGTTGGTGGAATTTTCAAATATCACACCTACCCGGATGTATAAAGACCGCTCCGGTATCATCTGGCTAGGTACCAACGGTTATGGAATCCGGAAATATAATAGTGGGTCAGAAATTTTTAAAAATTATGCTACAGGTTTTAGTGTTCGTAAAATAGTTCCTTACGAAAACGACCAATTTTATATACTAGGCTGGGGAGAAACGAGGAGGATGGATCTCCATGGAAAGATATGGACGAATGCAATTGATAAAGGACTTCATCTGCAGAATGTTTTAGTGGGGAAAGACAACTCCCTATGGATACATCATGCTAAAAGTCAAACAAGGTCCAATCAGTTTAATGAAGTCCTGGAGCACTATGATCCAATTACTAACAGGCGTACGATTTTCCACATTGAAGGTGATCCACTCTTTGACATGGTTGAACCGAAGTTGGTGGACAGCAAGGGTTGTATTTGGCTTGTGGGCTTAGGAGGAAAATGTATCGTTTTCAATCCAAAGACCGGTCGGCATACAAAACTGACATTGGATACCGATACAGCAAATCCGATGTTGAAAAGTGCAGAGTTCACCACCCTGTATGAAGATGCTAGCGGGACATTTTGGTTGGGAAGCGAGTATGGATTGACCAAAGTCAACTATGATCACAGTTCAGAATCACCTCCGGTTGTAACTTGGTATAAAGCGAATGCAACTGATTCAACAGCATTAAACTACAGCCATGTCACCTGCATCGTAGATGATTTGACAGATCCTAACTTATTGTGGGTCGCGACTAAAGGTGGTGGACTCAATCGATTAGATAAAACCACAAATCAATGTATACATCTCACTACCCGGGATGGCTTATGCAACAATGTGGTATATGGTATTCTCACCGATGGCAATGGAAATTTGTGGGGCAGCACCAATAATGGAATTTTTTGTCTTCTCAGCCAAAGCAATACTGAAAAGGAGGGCTGGCAATTCCGTCATTTTACGAAAGCGGCCGGTTTGCAGGATGATGAATTCAACACCGGAGCTTATGCCAAACTGCCGAATGGCTTTTTGGCATTTGGTGGAATAAACGGGCTAAATATTTTTGACCCCATGGAAGTATTGTTGGATAGCTTTTCAAACAATATTTTCATTACCAACCTGCTGATTGGCAATAATGTTGTGCG
>DASXWI010000414.1:0-3709 GCA_036503755.1 Saprospiraceae bacterium
AAACTGGATATCCAGTATTGTCTTGAGACAGTAGATGAAAGCATCCAGGAGGAGATTTATGAATATTTCATGAGTGCTACTTCTGATTCTTTTGTCGATGCCTACCAGGCACTCAAGGATGATGATATCACCGTGGAAGAAATCCAACTGGTCAGGCTTAAATTTTTGTCTGACGTCGCCAATTGATCCGAAAAATCCACATCATCAATGGTCCTAATCTCAATCTCCTGGGAAAGAGAGAGCCTCAGGTATATGGCACCACGTCTTTCGAATCCTTTTTTGAGTCTTTAAAAAATGCGTTTCCTGATGTGGAACTGAAGTATATTCAAACCAACCATGAAGGTGTGATCATCGATTACCTGCATGCCCATGGATTTGAGGAGCAAACTGGTTTTATTCTCAACGCTGGGGGACTTTCACATACTTCGATATCCTTAAGAGATGCAGTGACATCTATCCCGGTGCCTGTAGTGGAAGTACACATCTCTGATATCTACAAACGAGAACCATTCCGATGGCATAGTTACCTGACTGCGGTTTGCAGCACTCACTATATTGGCTTTGGATTAGAAGGATATCGTAAAGCCATAGACTTCCTTCTTGCCTTTAAATAAGGAGATGATTTCATTTCAGGGAATGTAACGCTCCGGATGATCTAACTCTTCTTGCAACTTGTTGAAGAAAAGCCCGGCATGAAATCCATCTGCCAAACCATGATGCAATGTCAATCCTACAGGCAAGAAGCGTTCACCATCCCGTTCGTAATGTTTGCCAAAAACAATCATCGGCACAGAAACATTTCCTGATCGTCTAAAGGGGTGACGGAAACATGAAAAGGAAACCCAGGGAATCGGCGAAAAGTAAATACGGGCCAAGTCATCATCTTTTGGATCTACACCCCGATTGGCTTTCTGGCGATCGAATTCCATTTTAGCTTGGGTGATAAATTCTCTGTATCCGGTTTTATAATCGAAATATCCATAACCGTAAGTTTCGTCATCGTACAATATGGTGGATCCCGGATACACAACATGATAGCGCCTTACATTGCCATGCTCATCAATCCGGCAACGAAGTTCTTCAATACCGTTGACTACCCTTGAACCCACAAATAAAAAAGAAAGAAAAAAGGATGTATCATTTGCTTTTACAGCCTTATAAAAATTGGTAACCCTTACATCGCAAAATAAATCCCATGTTGGGTTGTCATAGTGTTCGAAAAAACGGAAGAGAGCTTTTCTTTTCCAGGCGTCGATATCGATGAGGTCGTACAAGGATGGTTAAAGGTTAAAGGTTAAGGCTTAATGGGAAAAGGTAAATGGTAAATGGTAAACGTAAATTAAGTAATTGGGGCTTATCACACACACCTTTTACACACTCTTCTCACTTTCTCACTGTCTCACGCTCTCACGTTCTTGATTAAAAACAAAAAGGTTGCCTCCGGAGGAGAAGCAACCTTTTTGTTTTTACAGTAGAGTTGATCAGAAATTAAATCTCAAACCTAGCTGCGCCTGCCATCTGCTGTTTAAGCTGAAGTCATTGAAGATGGAAGCTGTTTGTGCTGTATCAAATGCATAAGTAGGAACACCACCCGGTGCTGAAACAGCCACCGGCTGTGCAAGTCCTGTAGTAGTCGCGATCTCTCTTACACCCCAGGAGGAATTGAAGAGATTACCAATGTTCAGGATATCTAAACTAAGCTGAATGTTCTTTGCATTCTTCAGACCAAACTCCTGCGTTAACCGTAAATCCCAGCGGGAATACCATGGGCTTACAGCTCCGTATTTTTCAGCAATCTCTCCACGGTGTGAACTGAGATACTTATCCTGGTTGATATAATTGTTGAATGCATCGCGCTGTTGCTCTGCTGTAGCATTAGGATTATCTACAAAATTCATTTGCCCCATCTCCCCTTCTGTTGGAATATAGATCAAGTCATTTAGGCCAGAACCATCGTTGTTGATATCACCGGAATAGGTATAGCTATAGCGGCCGCCTTGTGCATATTCAGCAAAGAGGGCGATGTGTGTTGCCCATGATTTTCCATAAGCGAATTTCTTATAAAGCGAACCAACAAATCTATGCTTGTTACCATACAGAGATGGAGCAAGTTCAGCAGTATTGGAATGCAATACATTGGCAGGATTGCGGTCATATGCGTCAGATGAAATTTCTGCATCGATGGATGCGGCATCTTTTGAATCGAGATAATTATACGCAACCATCCAGCTGAAATTACTTGCATACTCTTTACGAATTTGGAGAGCGGTATTGAATGAGTAACCGAGATCAGTATTCGTAAATACATATGCATTGGTTGGCCCTCCAAAATTCTGAACACGATCAGCATTTGTATAAACAGGACGTGATCCGACACCGGAAAGCGTACCTGTAGGAGGTCTCAAGCCATAGTTACGTACCATTGCAGCTTGCACATCTTTTGTGTAGATCACATCTGCCGTAAAAGTCCATCCTTCTCCCATTTTCCGGTCAAAGCCAATGTTTGTGCGCCACACTTGTGGATATTTGAAATCAGGATCTGTTACACAATAAAAGAATGAATTCGGATTAGCTACCTGGTTACCGATCCAGACAAACGGGAATCTCCCGGTAAACAAACCGGTTCCACCACGCAGTTGCGATGTCTTGTCGCCATTAATGTCATAATTGAAACCAAGTCTTGGAGACCAAAGTGGTTTGGAATCAGGTAATACAGTATGATCGAAGGTGACATCAGCTCCACCTTCATCTGAATAAACAATGGAAGGATCATAACAGCAATTACGATCAATATTCTCCTGGATTTTCTCAGGCGTATCAAAATAAAGAGGGATGTCTGCGCGCAATCCTAAAGTCAGTGTGAACTGATCATTCACCGCCCATTCATCCTGGGCAAAAAAGGCTAATTGGCCCATATTCGTCTCCGCTAGTGCCCAGGTATCATTTGCATTGTTATTATCAAATGTGGTTTGTGCGGCCGTAACCAAACTATCAAAGGTCGTTGATGTAACATACGCCTCTACATCTGCGAAATTTATATCAGGACCAAAAGTACCTTGGTATGCATTTAAATTGAATGAATTATCAAAAGAGAACTTTTCTAAACTACCTCCAAGGGTCATCGTATGTCCTTTGAGATAGATATTAAAGTTGTCAGAAATCTGGAGTACCTCCTGATCAAGTCTGTTGTGAATTGAAAATGGTTCATGACCTGCAACAATATACCGTATACCGTCTTTTGCAATACTCAGCACAGGGAATGGTGTTGAAAAAGGATCACGGCTATCCGAGAATGAAGTAAGACCTAGCTGAAATTTGTTAGCATACTTATTTCCAAAGATGGATTTGAATTCAAGGATACCTCCTAAGATATCGTTGTTGATAGTGTAACCGGAATTTTCAAACTGAAGGGTTTGGAAATCTGGTCCGCGACGTCCAATAGCTGAAGGGTGAGCCGGTTTGTCCTTGAATGCATCCAGATAATTAAACGTGGTGGTAAGCTTATGATTTGTTCCTATGTTGAAATCAAATTTGAGAATTGCCTTTTGATTTTCAGTTTTGTGTTCGAAGTTTTCATAAGCTCCTGTAGAATATCCATAAGTGTCTTGTAGTAAATTCGAAACAAACTCAAGGTCCGCAGCTGAAACCCTTGAAACATTTGAGCCTTCAAGTCCTTCCCGATCGGCCTGAAAGTATGAACCCAGGTCCG
>DASXWI010000415.1:0-3788 GCA_036503755.1 Saprospiraceae bacterium
CGACTGGGGACCGACGCTCTTTTCTCGTTGGAAACCATTGTTGAAAATGGAAAATGCTACTCCGTTTATGCAAGGGATTTTTCTGCAGTTAGAGTATGAGCGTTCATTTGTCTCGAGAGAAGCCTATGATCAATTTGGTAACTTAATTTTAAATGATGACGGTACCAAAATTGAAACGGTAGTTAATGAAGAGAATTACCTCTATATCGGGGGCGGACTTTCAAGTGGTTATCCCTTCAGTTCCTTTGTCTCTTTTCACTACAATATCCTTGATGAAGCGGAGCTAAGTAGGAACCCTACGACTTTCCGAATAGGCTTTACCTGGAATTATTGATTAGAAATTAATTCCCATCTGGAGAAGGAAGTAAGTGCCTGCCTGGGGGAAATATCCTTTCTGATGGTATAGATCCCCACCTTCGTTTCCTGCATAAGGATCATCGGGCACTGGATCATAGCCTTCTGATTTGAATCGATAAATCCATGCATTCGACTCATAGGCTTCGTTGAAGAGATTTTTCACAAGCAACCCTACATAGAGTTCTTTGCCAAAGGCATTGAAGAGTGTCCATCTTGCACCAACATCACTTACAAAATAAGGATCGATAGCAGATGCTTCTCTCGACGTATTATCCGCATATTGTTTTCCAACATAACGCCCATTGAAATCTACAGTTAGCTGTTGCTTCTCATTGGAGATCAACGTGTATGCTGCATTAATGCTTCCTAGTAATCCTGGAGAAAAAGCAAGATCAGTATTCTCATGAGCCACAGCTTCCTGTGTACCTGTTGCCCAGTTGTCAATATATTCTGTAAACGAATTGATTTTATTGCTGCTCAAAGTCGCCTGTGCACCTACCTCAAGGTTTTTCATCGGAGTTACTTTTACCATAATTTCTGTTCCAAGACGATGACTCTGATCCACATTCACACGTGTGTAGGCTCCGACATCATTTAATCTTCCGGTTGGAACAAGGTGATCTTTGTAATCCATTGCATATCCCACTATTTCAAGATTAAAAATTCCTTGCTGATGGCGGAAGCCGATTTCACTATCCCACAATCTTTCCGGATCAGGCCGGCTTTCAGGAGTTGATTGGGTATAATCATCACGATTAGGTTCTTTATTGATAATTCCTGTCAAACCATAAATGGAACTGCTTTCACTGAATGCATAGCTGAACCCGATTTTAGGATTAAAGAACTTCAGCTCAACACTTTGATTAGTCAACTGACCTTGCTGATCAGGTCCTTCAAAATCATATGTAAGCCATCTGCCTTGCAGATCAACCGTCAGATCAAATTTTTCACTGATCTTATTATTGCTACGAGCAAAAACATTCCAATCAGTTTTAAGTCCATTGTTTAAATAGTAAGGTGCTGCATATGTATCAGGGGCTGCAGATTCTGTCCAGGTGATTTCTCCGAAATGATCTCCATCATAGCGATTCCATCCTCCTCCGGCGACAAAGTATCTTTCACCAGGTGTTCCGATATGAAAAGTTGAAATGAAACCATAGTAATCATTGTCAAGCCACAACTGCCTTACAAGATCTGTTGGGTCATCAAAACCTACTATTCCATAATCAGTCAGTAACTGGTCTGCTTTGTATTGTTCGAAAAATCCTGATCCTTTCGTCAAAAACAGGGCAGTATTCCAGCGCATGAAAGGGGTGACTGCCTGGTCAAAATGAAATTGATAATGACTTTGACGGTAATCATCCACTTCGTTATCATATGGTTCACCTGGTTTCTCTGTACCGGCTGTATTGAATGTTCGCAACACAGGATCATTAATGTATTGTTCAGGCACACCATTCCAGGCTTGGTAAGTTAATTCATCACCAAGAGCATACACGAAGCGAATATTGGTTTCGTCATGATGATAGCCTGCAGAACCATAAACCGAATACAAGGTATTATCAGCTCGGTCGATATATCCTTTTGAAGAAATATAACTCGCACGTCCATCTAGTGTGAAACGTCCATTGATTAATCCTGAACCGCCTGCAAGCGTGACCCTACGTGTGTCAAAACTTCCTCCGCTGAGTTTAAGACTTCCATAGGGTTCGTATTTAAATCCTAGTGTGTTGACATGAATACCACCACCTAAATCACCTACACCAGGCTGGCTCCATCCAAGTCCGCGCTGCACCTGGATATTGGTTGTAGAACTCGCAATATCTGGCAGGTCTACCCAAAATACATTGTGTGATTCAGCATCATTCACTGGAATACCATTTAGGGTGACATTGATTCTTGTAGGATCTGTTCCTCTGATACGAAGACCTGAATATCCTATACCGTGGCCTGCATCGGAAGTCGTCACCAGTGAAGGTGTGCCTTCAAGAAGGTAAGGCATGTCCTGCGCAAAATCTCTTTGCTGTATTTCGGTAGAAGTAACATTGGTATGGGTCACGGGTTCTTTGTCTCCAGCTTTGCTGGCGACTACGCTGATCTCATCAATCTTGATGTTGCGCGGAATGTGGAGGGTAATATCAATACTGCCACGCAGGTCAATTTGTTTTCTCCGTATACCATAGGTAGTAATGAGTACAAGTTGATATTTGCCGGGTTTAAGATTTTCAAACCGGAAAACACCTTGTTCTGTAGTCGTTTGTTGACTGATATAATCTTCTCCTCGCAGCTCGGCTGTGGCGAAGGCATAGGGTTTTTCAGCATCATCAAGGCCGCGGCCCAGAATATAATATTGCGCTGTGAGATTTTGCCCGATACAAATAAGGCAAAACAAGCACAGCAGACGAATGCTACGTTGCAGATTCATAAGATAGATAACTTGGCCGTAAATGGTTTCATTGTTCAATCTTTCCCTTTCCGGCATTACCCGGACAGGTTCTAAGGGTTTGATCTCAGCCTGAATGTTAAGGCACCCCCTGTGAAACGAAAGTCTGCAAATGTAAACAGATTCTACAATCTTGGGGAAGGTTGCCTTTCGCTCCCGTTTACCTCCCTATATTTGCCGTCTCATTCAAAAGCAAATCATAGGTAAAATGAAGTATAATGTCATTGTTATAGGAAGCGGCCCAGGCGGATATGTAGCGGCCATCCGGGCGAGCCAACTAGGTCTGAAGACAGCGATTGTGGAAAAAGAATCCCTGGGCGGTATATGCCTCAACTGGGGTTGTATCCCAACCAAAGCATTGCTTAAAAGCGCAGAGGTATTTCAATATCTCAATCACGCCAAAGAATATGGGATTACGGTCAAAGAATATTCTGCCGAATTATCGGATGTCATTAAACGATCAAGGAATGTAGCTGACGGAATGAGCAAAGGTGTGCAGTTCCTGATGAAGAAAAATAAAATAGATGTGATCATGGGTACAGGCAAGCTGGCCCGTGGAAAAAAAGTAGAAGTCACTGATGATAAAGGTGCAGTGACTTCATACGAAGCAGATCACATCATCCTGGCTACAGGAGCAAGAGCAAAAGCATTACCTAATATTCCAATCGATGGGGAGAAGGTGATTGAATATCGTAAAGCGATGGTTCCTGAAAAATTGCCAAAGACAATGGTAGTCATCGGAGCCGGCGCAATCGGTGTTGAATTCGCTTATTTCTATCATTCAATGGGGACGAAAGTAACAGTCATCGAGTTTCTCGAACAAGGTCTTGTACCAAGAGAAGATCATGAGGTCATTAAAGAATTGACAAAGCAGTTTACCCGCTCTGGAATAGAAGTGATGGCAAATACGGCTGTAGAAAAAGTGGACACTTCAGGAAAGACAATTACGGTCACCGCAAAAGACAGGAAGACAGGCAATGTCACTGAA
>DASXWI010000416.1:0-9201 GCA_036503755.1 Saprospiraceae bacterium
TTTGGTTGTTGGTTATCTTTTGCTCATACGAGATACCGGGCATAAAGAAATTTATTTTAAAAACACTGGACACACTGGTTTGTGCTTCCGCCTGGCTGAAACCCGATTTAGACGATATTACAAAAAGGAGGAATAAGAAGAGCTTAGGTAATATTTTCATGTTTTAAAGCTTAAAAGGGTAAGACTATGGTTCGAAGAAGTCTATGACATCTTATTCATGTTATAATATTACGGAAGAAATTCAAGACTTGGTTCAAATTTGACAGGAACATTTCCTGGCTACCTCTTTTGCCTCAACTAGGATAAATTTAAAAGGAGAAGAGATGTTGAGTACAACATCTCTTCTCCTTTACTTGACAACGTCTCTTTATCTATGGCATTTGCAATTATTGCCGTATCAGTTTTTTCGTGGCACTGAATTCGGTTGTTTGCATATCATAGAGGTATACACCTAAGGGCAACATCGATAAGTCCACCTGGACAGTATGCCTGCCTTCAGTGTATTCGCCATCCGTCAATGTCTTAATCTTATTTCCGTTGATGTCAAACAGGGTGATTACAACATGTTGTGTCGCGGGTATGTGAAATCCAATCACGGTATGTTGGTTTGCCGGATTAGGCCTGCTTTGCTCCAGGTAATAGTGGTTGTCAACAATTTGGTGAACACCAGTAGTCAGTAAGAAGAACAAATACGGATCTATCATGCTGCCAAACAGACCATCTGCTGTAAAGTATAATGAATGGCCATTGCTGATATATTCGTTTCCATTCTTTTCATTCTTAAGTTTGAATTCAACCTGTTTTCCAAGGTCAGCAATATTTCCATTGACCAGCAAAATGATCCTGTATTGCCTGAGCGGCTCATTCCATTCCATCACGCCGGTGCCTCTGCATTCTCCGTCAATAAAAGCACCAATAATGAAATCTTCTTCTTTCTGTTCACCAATCAGGGATAGATCGGCATACCCCGTTACATTCATATTGTATTCATACAGGTAAGGATCAAACGTATATTCATCTGATCTGGAAGGTTCAAAAACTAAGGTTCCCGGATTGGATAGGAATAATTTATATCCTTCACCCGGTTGGAAAAAGTTGAGGTTACCAATCCATGATTCTAATGTGGCATTGTATGCAGCAAACTTTTCCTGGCTCTTCAATACATTCCCTTGTGTCAGCGTCAGATCATCAAGCACATCATCGACAGATTCAGGATTCAGCCTGGGGAATCCTATCCAGTTCCAGTTTCCTGCTACGTTGATTAGTATTGTATTTGCCGAAGGAAGCCCGACGACTTTGAGTGTATCCGGTGCATTTGACAGATGTACAAGATACCCGGCACCAAGTTGAAGGTTTTGTAAGTTGCCACTCCAACCCGTTTGCGGGGAGTATTGCGTGCTTTGCGTTTTGGATTTAATCGTAAGGGAATTGTTACCAGGACCGTTAAGTATATTTTCAAAAATATGATCGCGCGACATATTAGTGGTCGAGACATTAAGCGAAATCCAATTCCATCCTTTTGCTAATGGGATAATCTGGAAGAAGCCCTCCGGATGAAGGATGAATGGATTATTTTCCGAACCAATGGTATTGTCGAGCGTAAAGGGTGTTGATTCAAGTGCTCCATATTCTACACCGGTCAGTGCTCTCCAATATTTAAATTTTACAGTTTCGCCACCTTGTCCGCCCTGGTTATTACTATAGATGGTCAGGAAGGCCAGGTACTGATCGATTTCGGGTAAATATTCAATATTGGTTATTCCACGCACTTGTCCATTGACGAATGCTCCGATAAGATCCCTCGTATCCGTAGATAAATTAGTATTGGTCCCGTCAAGGCTGAATTGCATGACCATGTTCATCGTGTACTGATATTGCGACGGGTCGAAATTCCAGCTGACTGGTTTGGCCAGTAATTCAAAGGTGAGATTCATGGAGACAGGCAACGAATCAATCATAGCACTAATGATTCCGCTGTAAATACCAGGCGTCAGATCATCACTTACATCAAACATCACATTGAAATCATTATTGGACAGAATGGTCCCGTGTGTTTGTACGGGGGTAAGCCAAACAGGATAATCAATGAACACCGGGTGATCAGTTTTGTCCAGTGAAAAGGGTTTGCTTAACAATGATGTGTTTTTCAAAACAGCGGTAATGATATTGTGCTGTCCCTGGTTACCATAGACGTGAAGATCTTTGGGATCCCAGAAAACAGGACTCACATTGACAAGAAAAGACCAGTCTGTAGGATATTCCTGAACATTACCATTCAGGTCTCGAAGGTTTGCAACATATGCATTGACTAATACACCATCAAGATCTTGTTGCTCCAGGAGTGGAACTGTGGCATTGATGATCAATTTATTATTGAGGCACTGGGTACTAAATGGAATAGATTGATCATTGTCAACTCTCTTCAGCGTGATGATTTCATTCGGATAACTATTAAGATTACAATTGATATTCTTATCAAAAGTCACACTGACTTCCTGTCCTTCCCGTAAAAATCCATCAGATGGAGTAGGAATACCAAATGGCGCTATTGAGGACCTGTCAATCGTTCCTGATTTCTCAGAAGAATAGGTAACCCCTCCATCCATTCCGCAATAGGCTTTTGCCCTTAGCCTGTAATTCCCATCCTCAAAATTGGTTACATCGAGGAAAACATCATGGAACGGTCCCGTAATATCATCTTTATTGATGACGACCTGGTCTACATATCCTTCACCTTCTTTTCTGATTTGAAGGGTCATGAATTCAAATAAAGGATTATAGAGATCATATCCTGTTAGTGCAGCATGAATTATATTATCACTTTGTTGGTTGACCAACCAACCATCATCCGGCAAATGCAAAGCAATATTTGTGCACTCGGTTTGCCATTCAATCCTGGAGATCCATGCTGTATCTACATTGCGTAGTGTGCCATTGTCTTGCCAAAGTTCATATTCACAAAGCGGGTAGACCATGATCCCGATATTTTCATACGTAGAAGCAAGAGGGCCTTTTTCAAATGAAAGGTTCATATTCATTGTCTGAAACGGTTCCAGGAAAAATGTTGCTTCTCCGCCAACGATGCCTTGTCCAGCCAGGGATGCTGTGAGTCCATCAGGATTTGTTGTGCTTATTAATCTCACTGCATACTCTCTTGTTTCAAAACTTTCACTTTCATTGGTTACCTGGCAAACAAAATTTGCGGGCTCGCTGGGCGTTACATTTGTTAATTCTGGAGGTAAAATATTGATCGAAGCCCGGTCACGAGCTTGTGTCCCTGGTTCTTGTGGGCAACTTGTTGTCCCTAACTTCAATCGAAAGGCCGGAACGCTATATGAGGTATCCTCCAGGATATCCACGCTGAAAAAATCACCAATATCATTATCATCCAGCACGTAGCCAACTTTGGTGGTTGAAGTTGTATCATCCCCCTCATTAATATTTGTTGAACGTCTAAATTTTCCCATGATACCGCCCTCTGTATCTTTCCATATTCCCGTTTGATTAATAATTTTAGCCCCCAAAGCAAAATCAGCATTGAAATAATGATTATATTGAAAAGATGTCATTCTCATCGTATCAGTCGAATATTCACGTGCTAACTGAGCACCGCTACTAAAGGAAATATTCTCTCTGAAAACAGCCAGGCTATCCCTGTCCATCCGATTTTTTTCCAAAATTTCTTCCCACAGAAGGCTATCAGCTATCAAATTATTGACCTGGGCTTGATCTTCATCAGAAAGGGTTTCGAAAGGCATACCATCCAGGATGTTTTCCTTCAATAATCCTAAAGTTGGAAGTAATGTATTTCTGATGTGTTTCTCTGTATACACAAAAGTGGTGGCAAAGTCTGAAGATGATAAAGCGGGAACGATGTCTATGTCACTCTTACAAGAATCAGTGTCGAACGTTAGTTGCTGGGCTAAGGAATACTCCTCGTTGAAGGCTGCTCCAATAAATACATCCCCATCATTTCCAGTAAGGTTTTCAAGCTGGGAAGTGGAGAATCTTTCATTGAAAGTTATCGTGGTAAACAAGCCATCTCTATTGAATGAATCATATCCCTTTACTGCATTTAATTTAAAATTGATTCCAATAGCATTTTCTGAATATGCAGTTTTTACGGTGATACCCCTCATTAGATTAACGTATATTCCACCTTCTCCTCCAGTGAGTACTTCTGTAGTTAAAAAGTGAGTTAGAGAAGTTCCTTGTTCAATGAAACTGTAGCTGTTATCTCCGGGTGGATCATGTAAAACAACCATTGGGATTTCAGGAGTTCGGGTAACAAAGCTTGGTGTGTTGCTTTTGACTCCAGTGACTAAAATCCAGTACTCAACTGGTTCTGCCTCCAACAAATCTACTTCCGGAATAATATAAAGCAGCTTTTCATGATCATGAAATAACGGATTAGAAACTACCAGAGGTTCACCCGCATCAATTTGATATATGGCATATCCTCCTATGATCGGAATTTTTACCGGAGTACCTTCGCGGTCACTTACAAAATCATAAATTTTCAGGAAGCCTGTATCGATGTAACAATCCACACCGAGTAATTCCTTCACTTCAAACACAACCTGATAACTTATTCCACGTTCCATGATGATCACGTTATCCCCTTCAGAATTAGGACAATCCATAATATCTGCTCCTGAATCTTCAAAATTGGTAGAGATCACTAAGGGCGACCTGTAAGTAAACTGAACCCGGGGCGTTACATCTCCAAATATTGTATCGTAAAGTGTAGTCACCATGGTATCTGCAGGTGTGATCACGATATGGCCGTTTGGCAATGTGTCATTTGTTTCAGGTGTGATAATCGTAGTGTCGGTCATAAGAACCTGTTCCATTGTATCCCTTACCGTGAGATCTATACTCATCGGTAAATTGCCAATCTGTGCCATAATATTAGAAGGGTTTGGATTTCCCCAGATATCAGTCACCTCAACGGAATAATCCCTCGCTGGCAGGTTATAAATAACCAGATAACCATTGGCATCAATATGATAATATTCATCAAAACAATTACCTGGTGCAGTAAGATGGATTTCAACAGAATCACCCAATGATGCTTCACATCCACCCTGGACGATGACCGTCAAGTCATCGGTTTCTACATCCTCAAAATCAATGTCCGTATTGTCACCATTGATGGTCAATTCAGAAACAGGATCTCCATTCGGATTTTCAAAATCATGATGTAGAAACTCCGGCTCAAACTCATATGTTTTTTCATCCTGGACTGCAAAAGACCAGTCACCATTGGCATCTGTTCGTATGCCAACATCTTGTCCATCCAATAAAATGTTTACTCCCTCAACACCACATGTAACCATATTACTGGACTCAGGATAGGTGACCCGTCCACCCACTGTGAAAACAGTCAAGTCTGTAAAGTCAACTCCCGATGCAACCTTAGTATTCTCATCGAGTGTCCTGCTGACCGTATCCGGAGAGAATTCATGAGGATTCATTCCTCCTTTGTTGGGCACTATCCGGAAATCAGCTCCTGTGTAATAATAAATTTCAGGTATTTCGTAATAACCTTCCGCATCCGTCACATCGCAATACGTAGTATTGCAATTGACGGGCAACCCAAGTCCTCCTGACGGGATTACATCAAGAAGTTCTACTTCTATTTCAACACCCGCTACACCAGCATTAAGTTGGGATCGGACATGCCCGGAAATCTTGCCATTGGGAGGACTGTATCCGGTATCAGTGTCTGTTTCCCATGTAATTGTATTTAAAATAGGAGTCACATAATAGGTGTAATTATAACCGGGAATTCCATCCTGGTCATTATAGGATGTTGCGTTCTTGCTGAGGATAGCAATTTCTTCCTTATTCACAGTTTCCGGAATACTCCGTTCTATACGTATTTCGTCACTGACTTGGGAAAGATCGTTCCATTTTAAGTTTGTGCGATTGGTGAACGAACCATCAGAAGCAATTAATCCTACACCAAAAGTAGAGCCATTATCATGAGCACCATTGGCAGATTGGGACGATTCATGTACACCGTATTGATCTGTATAGGTCGTGACCGCATAATTAAATGTTGATCCGGGTTCGAGCCCCGAATCTGTATAACTGAAAGTATCTCCATCGGCGGTAGTATGTATCAACACTCCATCCCTGTAAATTCTGTATTTGTGTTTGTTATCCGGTATATCTGTTCCTTTTGACCATGTAATAGAAACAGAGGTATCAAATTCGCCATCCGTAGCGATTACATTTTCAGGCGGATAAATCGGGGCCGTACTGCCTGTTACGGTGCAACATAAATCTACTTCTGTTGCACAAGATTGCGGAAAATTACAAAATGGGAATATGATAGGTTCTTCACCATTATAATATACTGTAATGTACATCACCTCAGTTTTACCCGGGCCAACATAGATGTTTTTACTATCGGGAGCAGAGGCATTAATTTCCGTCCACCAATTAAGTCCACTCTGAAAACTATTCTTGGCAGCGACAACAATAATACTTGTATTGCAATAACAATAGTCAACGAAAAATTCTTGCCATGACGTGGTGTAATAATAATCTGATTCATTCTCTGTAGCTTGAAAAAAATGTCCGAGGTTTTCGGACTTCTCCGGTAGTTTGGAATCAAACAAGGAGGCGAAGCTGAACATAAGCGTCAGGTAGGTCGATTTCATAAGGAGTTGGTTTATGTGGTAAAAAATAATTATGCCGATAGCGTAGAAGAGGATACACCATTCACATAAACCCGCTTGTCAAATTGGCTTCTTCCCTGATTGATGGAAGGTGTTGAACCTACAGAATAAGGCTATTCATGGGATTCTAAATATAATAAAAATTGGAAAAAGATGTATCAGGACCCAATTTTAGTTGTCAGCTGTCAGAAATTAGCTTTCAGCTGCCAGCTTCGATCTTCCAGAAATGAGCTGTCATTTGTCAGCTCTCAGTTGTTTTTAAGACACAGATGTCGTAGATGGATTTTATAAAATATGACGCTAATTTGATATTTTTTCATTGTTATCAATTTGCCGCGAATTTTCACGAATTCACACGAATTTAATTGCCCATTGCTTATTGCCAATTGCCTATTGCCTATTGAAATTGATATTCCTTTCCGATAAGCGCATTCAAGTTGTCTGTGCTAACCCTAAATGAATCCAGTTGTGTGATCAAGCCGTTGTTGATCTGCCGCGCCGCGATAATATCGTGCATGAATTGATTCATCCTGGCTGGGTCTTTAGATGCATATGTGTAGGTAGCTTCCTGGTAGTTTTTATTCAGCAATTGTTTGGCGTCTGTGATTTCTGCTCTCGAATCCAGCAGGTTAATTCGCAGCAGTCTTTCCGTTTCAAAAGAGGCTTTGATACGGTTGAAACTCATATAATGCTTGTTGATCGCATTCGAAACAGCACTACTACGCACCAATCTCAATCCTCCTGAATAGGTTAATTGCGAAATCGTCCCGCTATTGATTTCGGGCAAACCAAATCGCAAAGCAGAGCGAGAGATGAGTTCGTACACCAGGGACGCATGCTCCTCAGGATTTGAATTAGAAAGCAAGAGCAACAATGAATCAAAATCAGAAGCGGTTTGGGTTCGCCAGCCAATATAAGTTTGTAATGTCAACTTATCATTTGTCAGGTCTGCACGTAGTGTGCGCATCAGTTTCTTTTCCTTTTGATGTTCGATCACATGTTCCAACTGATACTCCGCCAGAAACCCACAGAATACGGCCAGGAAGAGCATCAGGAATTCCCAGAAATAGGATTTCATTCCTCTTTTGTCTCCATGATGGGCATGATGATGTACTTCCATATCGTCAGATGTCTGGGGTGTGGGTATGTTGTCAGGTGGCTTATCTATTGGTTGTTCCTCTGGGGCGTCGGCCATTGTTGCGATGTAGTGATGTAGTGAGTATATTCAATTTGCGAAATATACCATTTTAATATTTCTGCCAAATCCTTGTGGTGAGCGTAGACGAACCATCACTCTTCAATCTTCATTTTTCATTTATTCTTCGCACCGGGTTCACGGAGCACACGGAGTAATTTTCAAGTTACAGAGAAAATGTTTAAGAATCCAGCAAAAAGTGTAGCTGTTTTTATCATATCTATGAACTATTGAATTCGCAAAATCAAGAAAGTTGAAGCATTCGCTTCAAATCAATATATACAATCATAAACTTACAGCAAAATTTTCGATGGACAGCTTTCAGCTGGCAGTTGGTAAACTGAAGACGGTTATCTTCTCACCGCTCACTGCTCACTGCTCACTTATAAAGCGTTGTCGTCGGATACTCATTCTCTATTCTCTCCGATTGGTTGAATTCAAACTCTGCCACTTTTGTGAGACCTCTGCAACATTTATCAGTACTTGTCCAGGTATAGATATTCAGTGTATCAATGTCACCATTCTCAAACTCCAAATAAGCAGGATTAAGTGGGGGATCAAATTCCACATAGAGTGAAGAGTCCTGGAGTACATAGTTTAATTCAGTATTATAGTATACGGTATCACTTTGGGTTATTGCAAAAACCTTGATAGTATGAGGGTTGTAAAGGCGAGTTGGGCCAAAAAGTAAATCCGTATTATTCTCTTGACTCAGTATTCTGAAATCCGCGGAATAGGAAGTTCTTTCACAATCAACAGTGTTACAACAAGCGCTGTAAAGGGAAATCATTACTATTCCAAAAGTGAGTTTAATTAAGAGCATAGATGTATCAATATTGTTGCAGACAGTACAATAACGTGCATCCAAAATAGATATTTTTACAGCGATGCCGAAGTCCTACACTTAAGGAGTGATACTTATTCCGCTATTTCAAATTTAGCCTTGATTTCAAACCTTAATTTTATTGTAGCCAGGTTTTCGATTTCCTCACCGCTCGGAGTAGTTTGTGCAACCATATTACTTTGTTTCGACATAGAATAGTTATTGTAGCCATAATCAGAAACTTCCTCTACGGCTAAGACTCGTCCGGGTTTTTCCCCAATACTTTCTAATAAATACGTGGCTTTATCCTTGGCCGCCTGGACGGCCATTATTTTCACTTCCTTTCGGAGTTCCTGCAATTGGGCATTGGTGGTACTTCCGATATCGATTTTAGAGACACCTTTTATATTCAGGTCTTTTACTAAAGCTAGAAAATCGGTTGATTTATCAAGCTTCAAGGAATATCTCTTTTCTTTATAGGAATCATTCCGATA
>DASXWI010000417.1:0-3588 GCA_036503755.1 Saprospiraceae bacterium
AAGACAAAGAGTTTGGTGCCACCAAAAATAGATGTCTGCAAACTATAGTTCAGACTGTCCACTACATCATCTTCAACTGTCACGCGTGTTTGGTTGACAATACCAGAGATATGTTCAATCAGGATGTTATCAACATACCAACCATTGATGCCTGGGCCGCCAACACTTCCATCACAATTAAATCGAAATCGGACCAATAATGGGGTTTCGTTAATCATCGGAATGATGATGGTGCTATGGATGAATGTGTTGGTATTAAATTGCACATTACTGTTTCCTGTAAAAGCCTCTTGTCCTCCAATTGGGTTTTGTGGATCAGCTGAAGAGATGGTTGCAGGATAACCGTTTTGCGTAAACATAGGGCCGGCATCAATCCACGTTGCGCCGTCATTTAAAGAATACTCCACAACGCCCCCATCATAAGAAGCTTCTGTTTCGTAGCGGTGATCAAAGGAGATACGCACTGGTCCAGCAGAAGCTGTAACAGGATCTTTCAACGTAAGCGCAAAAACCGAAAGGGAGGTATAGTCTTTTGCATACCATGAATTTGGTGGGCTGACTGCAAGTGCAGTGGTCTTCAACCAAACTTTTGTTCCCGTTCCTGCTAACTTGATAGATTCATATTGATCAGGCCCCTCCGCAGCATCCTGGGATAAGGTTGTATTTGTTGTAGCTGAACATGGTCTCACAAAAGCCCTGTAAGTGAACTCAACAGAATCCATCACACCAAGGGTATCTACATTAAAATAAACTGTATCCCCACTGAAGGTGCCACCAGATCCAGGGATATATATCAAATCTTCTGAGAGGACATCTGCGATTTCAATATCACTCTTTCCTACACAATCACAAGTAGCTTTTACTGTAAAAGTCACTCCCTGGCCTTCTCCAAACATTGGATCCTCCGTCGTGCTTTCAATACGTATACCATCAGGAAGCGTGAATGATTCTGTACCATCATTGTAATCATTAGAACTTCCCTGGTCTGCATCAAAACCCAAACCACGTCGGGCAAATGCATTCCATATAGCACATCTATGGGCACCTCCGTAATTCAATTCATCCGCTAAAAGAATAGCATCACGCGCATCCACAAAACCTGGATTACAAGGCTGCAATTTTAATCCATCGATGACAAGTTGCAACGCGATATTATTACCCCCATCCCCATCATAAATATCCGGATCAACTCCTTCCATCTCTACAATGTTCCAGGTCATATCCCATAGCATCGTAGCCCATACCGAACCAATGTAATGCACACTTGGTACTCCGTTAAATACAGGCGCAGTAAATACATCCGCATAGGTAAATGGATTCTCGGTGGTGTCAATGGTATATGGATAAGTACGGATACCCGTTCCTCCAGGAAATTCGCCAATCACGAAAGTGCCGATACCTCTAGGATCCGTTGCAGTAGCAGTGTTCCAGTCGGTCGTCAGCATCAGCGCAAAGAAATCACTCCATCCCTCGCCCATTTGTTCCTGGTTATTGAGGCAATTTGAATTTGCAGGTCCACCGGTAAGTCTTGTTGAAATACCGTGACCATATTCATGTGAGATGATTCCATTGTCGAAATCACCATCGGGTGTAATGGTCGCTACTGCATCGAGGGATGCATTCACAACTTCTTCTTCCATCACATCCTTTAACAAGTTGCCATCCTCCAGGCTGATCATCACTGCAGGAATTACAATCGTGTTATCAGTTCCTCCCATGGCAATGGGGGCACCAGCTACATTATTGATTACGATAGCTGCAACAGCACCATGATTTTGAACATTCTTGACTTTCGTAACGAAATCACAATTACCTCGATCGATGACTGCGATTTTACCCGCAAGTGCTCCTCCATTACTTATCGTACCACAAGCTTCATGCGTCCCTGCCGGGTCAATGACGAGGACAAGATCATCTGTTGTAAGCCCTATGTTAGCGAGTTTGTTGTTTGTACTGAAATTTGATTCTATCGCTGCCATGGGTCCTTCAATAGATTCCGGGCTATTGATGATCAGCGGAGAAGTTTCCGGCACAGGGGACCAGACGTACATCTGCATGCGGGGTCTGCCACCATCTATTGGTGTTGAAAAATTTGCATTGTTGGTTCCTCCGCCATCCTGGGCTTCTGCCAATACATAATCTGAGGCAAGTCCTCCGCGACCTAGATTATTATTTTGAAAATTTCCTGAGACTTCATCAAAACCATACTGGTACATCACATCATGGATGATATTATTCCAGTAAAAAAGATTGGTAATGGAAGCCTTGAGGTTAGTGGTCGGTGTAGGTGAAGGTGCATAAGGATAATCAAACCTGAGATTGAAGGTATCAGGACTTACTCCAGGTGCATTATCATGATTAATATCTTCATATGCATGGACATTATTGCCGCGTGTGCTGGTGTAATTTGTTGTGCCATTGTTATGCCAACGCAAAGTGGTAGCAGGATCTCCTGCCCCAGCCATCAACCATGGTCTTGTAGAGATGGATCTTGTGCCGTGGTTCGGGGACTCAACAGGCATGGCAAAAACATTGTAGCTGCTGTCCGGTACAGGTGGCATAAAACTTTCAAGAGCCTCCACATTATTCATTTGTTTGTGATTTTCGTGGTCACTACATGAAGGAGATCCAAAATCACAATGGATGACAAGATTATCTTTCCGCACATATGAACCAGTGTGTGCATCAATAAAAATCAACCAGATATTTTCATTATCAATTTCGGCAATTTCTACAGTCCAGCAGAGAAGGACATTGTTTTGTTCGTCCTTCAACCAAACTAATTCAGTTTTGATTTCAGATCGTGACAAGTTGCCCGGAGCGAAAACCATTTTTACATCTTGCCCAAGTTTGTTTTGTTCTTTGCTGATCAATTCAGGATTTATGAAACTATGGCCGAGGTGGGATGCAGCCCTCGTAACCGCATCAGATGGTGTGGTTCCCGGAAGGTTTGATGGTACAGATGCATGTAAATCCTTACTCCAACGATTTCCAAAACTCACCAACTGATCACCCTTAAGATTTAGATTAAGGATGCCATTAAACAAAGGTATATCCTTGAATCTCTGTTCCAGGTAGACATGCGTGATATTGAGATGGGCTGTAGTGTAGGCACTGGAGACAGCATATTCGGAGATGTCTTCCGTACTTATGCCTAACGATTTTTTATGTTGCTCCAGGATGGTCGGAATATCCACAGAGACAGGCTGTTGTGCGAAAATGGCTGATGAATATCCGCCTAGAATAAAGAGGAGTAGAAAACGAAGCATGGGTGATAGTATTACCCTTGGAGGGGACAGGCGCAAAGGTAAAAAAATGCGGTAGAATAAGGGAAACAGGGTCTCTATTCTATATAAATCTCTACCCTCCTGTTAAGCTGTTGAGCTTCTGATTTGCAACCCGATACAACCGACTAACGTTCTTCAGTCTCTACTTATTTACAGCCATTAACCGGTCTATGATGAAGTCGTTCTTCGATTTGGCTTGCGTAATTGATTCTTCTCCTTTATAAAATTTATAGTATGCCAACCATATTAGTCTTTCCTTCATTTCGACAATATTCAGGGTCATCAGCATCACCACTTCCTC
>DASXWI010000418.1:0-3465 GCA_036503755.1 Saprospiraceae bacterium
CAACTGTTTTATACAGGCGGTTCAAATGGATTTAACACGGAAATGCCTTTTGGAGAAATTTATCCCTCACCAAATGGCAGCTTCATAATCGCAGGAGACCAGGAATTAGTTAATGGCATCAACTATTTTTGGTTGACGTATGATATTCCTTTAAACGCTACCATTGGTAATATCCTGGATGCGCAATGTGATTCGATCAATATCGGGATTGAAGTCATCCCTTCCATAACGGATCCAGAAGGAAATCGTACGATTGAACTAATCTATTGTCTGGCAGGATCAACTCATCTTAGCCAGGATCATATTACGCGTGTGATCATGGGAGGAGTTGATCAATCATCTGCAAAAGGGATGAATGGATATGAGGATCACACAAACCAGGTTATTGAGATGGAGGTTGGAGTCAATGTGCCAATTTCAGTAACTAATAATGCTCCTCACACAGGCAATGAGCTTCGTATATGGGTAGATTGGAACATTGACGCGGATTTTGAGGATACGGATGAGTTAGTATATGCATCGGGACCTCTTGGAATCACCACGTACAATACTTCCTTTGCACCTCCCCAACATGCAAGAATTGGTATCACCAGGATGAGGATTCGGTTACATGACACAGCCTTCGGGCCAAATGCGACTCCCTGTGATGTTGCCAATCTGGGCGAAGTAGAAGATTATTCCATCCTTGTCAAGGAAACGATGGTAGGGATTCTAGATCCGGATGAATTCGAAACGGTCATGATTCATCCTAACCCTGCAAATTCCGAATTGCTGATTACAATCCCGAAAGGGAATATTGACCGGCAAATGCGTATCCTGGATATTTTTGGAAAAGTATATTTTGAAGGATCGATCAGCATCTCCACCACCATAGATATTGATCCATTTGCGCCAGGCGTGTATTTTATTGCATTCGATGCGGACTCAAATCTGCCTGTATACAAATTCATCAAAGTGGAATAGCTAACTTGCGTCCCGGTATAAAGACTATTGTTCTAAATCCTATTGATATGCCGAGACTTCGATCTTTTGATTTGCCGCATAAAGCTTTACGAAATGTAATTGCGAAATTTTCATTTCACCTGGGATCTGCTAATCCATCCGATCCAGCAGAACTAGTGAGTTTGAAGCAATTAGCAAATGAAATGTTCACGTTGCTCCACAATCATGTACATACGGAAAACGAACATACACTCAGCCTTCTGGAGACACGGGCCCCAGGTAGTGGGGACCATGACCGTGCAGATCATGTGCGACTGGAAGTGATCCAGGATGAATTACAACATCGAATCGAACAATTAACAGGCCACGAAGATCCTGATACGCTGCATATCCTCTACCTCGATTTTTCCCGATACCATAGCCAGTACCTTGAACATATTTTTGAAGAAGAAACCGTTACGGAACTCCTGTTGCAAAAGCACTTTACAGATGAGGAGTTGATGCAACAACGAGCCATTATCATGCAGCATATAGAATTTCCAATCATGCTATTATGGCTGAAGTATGCAGTACCTGCCCAACGCCTGGAATCTAATGTGGCTTTGCTCTCCGGATTTAAAGCGAATGCACCGGCCGGGGTTTTTGACCAGGTGATGAATACAATACGAGGTGAAATGGAGGAGGAAGCTTTTAGTAAACTGAATGACCGACTTTCGTAGATAAAAATTGGCTAACACACATATCATAAAATCCATCCGCATCCATGCCACACCTTTATCCGTGTGGAGAGTGTTTACAGATCCAAAGGTGAGCCGGAGACTGGGTGGACATTATCTGACAGATTGGAAAAAAGGAAGTTCGCTGCAATGGAAAGGTGATGATGGAAAAGTTTATACCTATGGCATCATCCTTGACATTGAGCAGGAGCAAATACTCAAACATAATTTACTGGACAAACGGACTAAATCCAGGGTGAATTCGGTCATTACGTACCGGTTGGAAAGAAATGCAGACTTTACCATTTTGCACGCTGAAGAAGAATTGACTTTTTCTATGCGGGATGATGATTTTGACGATGCCCTCGAAGGTTGGGATATGGTTATGGAATCTATAAAAGATGCGGCGGAAAAGGAAGAGAAGTAACCCTATAGGTTAATAATTTACTGCTATGATTTCTATCCGCTCCACCACCATTCATGATGCCCACCTGTTATCCATCCTTGCGCCACAAGTTCATATGGAATCGCACGGACATAGTGCCTCCGTAGCAGATCATGAAATTTATATCACTAAAAAACTTTCTGTTGATGCTTTTACTCATGAACTCACCAATCCGGAAAACCTATATCACCTGATATTCGTCGATGACATTGTAGCTGGTTATTCCAAAATTATTTTAAACTTCAATCATCCTCTAATCACAGAGCAACCTGTGACCAAACTGGAGCGGATTTATATCTTAAAACCGTATTATGGAATGGGTGCCGGTAAAAAACTATTTGATCACAATCAAAATCTATCAAAGGACCATCACCAGCTTGGCATGTGGCTTCATGTCTGGGTAGAGAATCACCGCGCATTTGCATTCTACGTGAAACAAGGTTTTAAAATTATCGGGAGTTATGATTTTGAGGTATCTCCGACGCATTTTAATCCGAATCATGTGATGTATCTTAGATATTAACCCATCACATTCCACAAATTACACAGGGCTACACCCTGTGCTAACATATCTCAGCAACACAGGGCTACACCCTGTGCTGATGATTTCGCCCTTTCAGGGCTTATGAATTATCTATCCCTATATAGCACAGGGTTGCACCCAGTGCTGATGGTATGATCTAAAAAAAATCCCCATCATATTCTCCTAGCCCCTAAATTAGTCTTGTCACCAAAACCTTCGCCAGTATGGGACAATCACTAGTTAAAAACTATATCCATATTACCTTTAGCACGAAACACAGACAGCATTTGATACATGCTCCTGTAGAAGACGAGCTCCACAATTATCTAGGTGGCACATGCAAACAATTAGAATGTCCTCCACTAATTGTTGGAGGCTATACGGACCACATACATATCCTTTGTATGCTCTCAAAAAAAATAGCCCTAATGAAATTAGTGGAGGAAATAAAAAAGAATTCTTCCAAATGGATTAAGACCAAGGGTCTGGATTATTCAGGATTTTACTGGCAGGACGGATATGGTGCTTTCTCGATTAGTCACGGTCATGTTGAAAAAGTCACGAAGTATATTAAAAACCAAAAGGTACACCACCAGAATATAACATTTCAGGATGAATTCAGGGAAATCCTACAACAATATGATGTAGAATTTGATGAGCATTATATATGGGATTAGCCATTCCCACGGGCGATGGACACCGTCCTTCGCATCAAGCCCTGAAAGGGCGGCATCTCTTAGCGATGGGTGTAGCCCATCGTGATTTTGGATGGGGGTGATCCATCGTGATTTTGGATGGGGGTGATCCATTGTGATTTTGGATGGGGATGATCCATCGTG
>DASXWI010000419.1:0-2526 GCA_036503755.1 Saprospiraceae bacterium
ATCTGGTATTATGTTGGGGTGATGTTGGCACTTGGTATAGGTGATTTCGCCAAAGCGTGGCTGGCACCGAAACTGACTTTATGGTTGAGAGAACATCATGTGTATTGGATACAGGTTGTTGCAGGAATATTAATTGCAGGAACTGGATTGTACGTAATGATTCTTGGTTTTTTTGAAAATGGACAATGACCCTATTGTTGAAATGAATTGGCGATGAATAATAAAATAAGGAACCTGCTCTTTGACCTGGGCAATGTCATTGTAGAAATCGATGTAGATGGAGCTCATGATCGATTGCGAAAAATGTATAATGCGGATGCAGATGAATCCGTGATTGAAAAAGCATTCCTGGATTATGAATGTGGACGGATCTCTACTACCATTTTTATCAATGCGTTATTGAAACACTGTGAACGGAGATTCCAGGCCATCGACATCATCGAAGTATGGAACAGTATGATTATAGGCATCCCTGCACACCGCCTCGAAATGTTACTCCAACTCAGGGAACAACACAAAGTCTATCTCCTGAGCAATACGAATGAGTTACACCTGGAATGGATCCATCGCTATCTGCGAAAAGAGCATAAGATTGATACTTTCGAATCAACTTATTTCGACATTGCTTACTATTCTCATCTTGTAGGTGACCGCAAGCCAAATGCTTCCCTTTTTAAATTTATCCGCGAAGATTCTTACATGGTCCCCGCGCTCACGCTCTTTATGGATGATGTCCAGGAAAATCTTGATACTGCTGCCAAGCAAGGATTTCAAACATACCTGGTCACCCCGGGAGAAGAGATAGGCGATTATCTGCGGAAAGAGGGAATTTATTTGGGGTAGGAGGTTAGGGAATGGTGAATAAGGAATAAGGAATAAGGAACAAGGAACAAGGAAGTATGGTCTGGAGTCAGATATGACTTGTATTAAATAACCAATAACCAATATCCAAGTTGAAGTTGAAAGAAAATTTACTCGCAACTCATGGTTCGACCTGCTAAACACATCCTCGGGCTACAGCTCACCAACCGCAACTCACTGCTCACTTTTCATTTTTCACTTTTCATTTTTCATTTTCTCTTCCCTGCCATGTAAAATAAAAGATCGGGATATTTTTGTGCGAGGTCAGGAATTGAATTGTCGGGAACCCGGGCACCGTTGATATATGGAATAACACGTGCATCAGGAAAACCGAGTCCTATCATGGTCGACTTCATTTTCTCTGCTTCTTTAAAAGTAGGTAACATCCCAGCCATATAGAGGTAATTCCCCTGGGCATTGTCCACTTCGATGTACAATTCCTCGATAGGTTCGATGGCTTCATTTTGCAAAATCTGGGAGATAGATGCAAACTGCACGCTATAGTAAAGTGTGTTGTGGAGGGCATTAAACTTTACCCCTTTCTGGTCCTGGAGATTTTCGGGGACTTTTATTACTTCGGTATTGATGATGACCGGGTCTGTTTCGTAATTCAATACATTAAATTCAAGTCGCTGGTTCAGTTTGACGTATACCGGGCTGGCTGTATTTGGAGCAGGTTTGACAACAAGTGGAAAAGAGTCCCCGTATCCTTTCAGGATTAACCTGTTGCGTTGAATACCTTTTGAAACTAAGTAATCGGCCACTTTCTCCGCCTTCTTGATGGAAAAATAAATGCTGAATGTCCGCTGTCCTGAAGATAATTCGAAGCAACTCATTTCAGCAATGATATTTGGATAAATGGTCAAAAGATTAACCATTAGGTCCAATTTCTTATTATTCTGAGGCGTCAGGATTTCTCCGCCTTCTTCAATAAATAAATGCGAGATATAATACTCTTTGATTTCAACAGGTTCTGGTACAACATTCACTGATGAATTCCTCTCACCCGCTGCTAATTGTACCTGGTAAAATGTAGGAATGCCTGAAATCTGCTGATGTGCTTCGATAGGTTTTTTAAAAAAGATCCTGTAGATATCCTCTTCACCATAACCTTCCTTTCGGTCTGAACTTAGATAAGCTGTCATTCCATCAGGTGACAACACCATATAGGTATCGTTAAGTGGTGAGTTAATTGGTATTCCCGGGTTTTCAGGTGAGGACCATGCATAGAGTGTTGGGTCATAATTTGACATAAAGACATCAAATCCACCCATGCTATGGAGGTTATCGGAAGAAAAGATTAGCATCTGTCCATTCCTGGCCAGAAAGGGGAAGCGTTCATTGTAAAAGCTGTTGATGGCAGGTCCAAGGTTTGATGGTTTGGACCATTTACCCTGACTGAGCAAAGAGATATAGAGGTCATAACCTCCATATCCTCCGGGCCTGTCGGAGGCAAACAAGCAAATCGAATCATTAAAAAAGTAAAGATCAATTCCTCCATGGCCTGAATTGAATGGACCTGTAAAAACACCACGATGGATTTGATTCTCCTCTGGGGTGAAAGTATCTGTCTTGATCACAAAGTTATTTCCGGACGCAGTCAGGTAATACAAGATCTGACCATTCGAACTAAAACCGGTGACCTGATCATAACCTGGTGTGTTG
>DASXWI010000420.1:0-4359 GCA_036503755.1 Saprospiraceae bacterium
TCTATGAAAAATATACTTCTTCCAATTTCAATCCTGTTGTTTTGCATTTCGTCCTCATCTGCTCAATCAGCCATAAGTGAGGAACAAGTTCTCACGAAATTGTCCAAAGACTGGATGACTGCGGCGATGAACAGAGATGAAGCGACACTCAATAGAGTAGTGGCGCCAGAGTTTAAATTGGGAGGAACAGAATTTGACAATCCATCAATACCTAGGGATATGTGGATGAAGTATACGATGGAGAGTCTTACCATCGACTCTGTCAACTATCTCAAAATGAAAATGGATATCATCGACGATGTCGCTGTCGTCCAGTCTGTATTTTATTGGTCAGTATCATTTGAGGGTGCTCCTGTGAAAGTAGACACTGTAAATCTCGTGGACACCTGGATTAAAAGAAAGAAAAACTGGCAGGTGGTGAGCAGACTTGTGGTAGATAAGTAAATCATTTTCACTGAAGAAATAATCAATCATACATCAATAGAAGTGTGTCTCCATGGAAGACGGATTTGAAAAAGTAAACGCATTGTTTACAAAATGCTTTGAGCATTACTATGCTGCAGGATGCCAATGCAATTTTCCCCGTTATCACCAGATCGTCAGCATCGACTGCGTAGATACCAGTGATTCCTTTTCCTGTCATGAAACAGAAATGTTGATTTTCATGTCAAAACAATACTTCGATGTCCAGTTGGGACCAAAAGGATTCGAAGGCAATCACCAGGTATGGACATGCAAGAAATGTGGATCATCTTATACAGTGGATTGGGAAGATTTCAGCATCCATGTTAATCGTCAGACCATGAAAGTTAGTGATCTGAAAGTACCACGCACAGGAAAGCCAGGCGTGAAGCCAGTCCCTCTCTTTCTTGGATTGTCAGGGCATTCTTTTCCACCGCAGACGGAGATGGTGCCGGTGAGCTATGAGGTTTTTGAAAAGTATATGCTGGAAATAGAGGGTTAAATGGTAAATGGTTAGTGTGGTTAAATGTTTAATTGTTTAAATGGTTAATTAGCTTAGGAGATTAGAAGGTTAGGGGTTATTTGATGATCCTTCTTATTGGATTAACCTGCTAAACTTCTCACCTCCTAAGCCATTCAAGACACCTTACGAAAAACAGTTAGACCGCAAGGCAACATCGCTAAACACTGTGACTAATATAAATACACAATGAGCATGAAATGGATCAAATGCATTCTGCTAATCGCCATCACATACGGCCTCTCCGCCCAGGTACCGGATTCGCTCACTCGTATCTTCAGCTATTCACCAGCAAAAATTTCATTCCTGCCGGATAGCAGTTTTGTGGAAGGTAAAGTGAAAGGAGAGAGGTTGACATATATCAGTACTGACTCCTTCGTGACCTCCGCGTACATCACCTTTCCATTAGTTATAAGACCAAACCTCCCGCTGATCATATTCCAACACTGGGGAGAAGGAGACAAATCCGAATTTCTGGAAGAAGCCAAAAGCTTTTCCAAAAAAGGATTTGCGTGCATCATGCCGGATGGCCCATGGAAATGCCCAAAGTCCACTATTACTTCTTTCCAGAGACAGGGATTTGACATGTACCGTCAATGTGTGATGAATGACAGGACCGCTATTGACCTGGCATTACAAACGTTGCACATCGATACAACCCATATTTATTATGTTGGGCATAGCTTCGGTTGTAATACAGGCGCTATATTATCTGCCATTGATCCGCGCATCGATTATTTTGTATTCATGGCAGGCCTGTCCTCCATGACCAAAAATCTGCAGGAGACTCAACTACCTGAATTCGTCGAATGGCGAAATACCGAACCGGTACAATTCAGAAACTGGATCAGGGCTACAAGAATCCTCGATGCAGAATTGTATTTACCTTTCAAAACAGCACCCTGCCTGATCCAGGTTGCCAACCAGGATGAATATATCACCAATGCCGAAAATGATGCTTTCATCAGCGTGACTCCTGACCCAAAGACGGTAAAGAAGTATAACAGCAATCATGCGCTCAATGAGAAGGCGAAGAAGGACCGAAAGACATGGATTGTTGCTCACCTGAAATAATTGTTGGGCACGGCGTTTAGAAAGTTTAGTATTAGCACCTGTTCGGTGCAAAAGTTTAGAGAGTTTAGCTTAATCCAACTAAACTCTCTAAACAATGGCGTCGTAAGACGTCAAATGCTAAACAGATGGCCCACAGGGCAACATCGCTAAACACTGTGTCCAGCTAAAGAGCACCGATTGCTAAAGTTTAGATAGTTTAGCGGAGCTAAAACTACTTGAACATGCACTTGCGTATTTCATCTGTCATCTTCACTCTTTGTATACCCTTCATTGCTTTAGCTCAGCCCGTTCAGGACGATCCGGTATATGATCATTTAGTTTGGTCAGATGAATTTGATGCCAATGGAGTAATTGATGACACAAAATGGCATCATCAAACCAAATTGCCAAATGGTAACAGCTGGTATAATGGTGAGCAGCAACACTACACAAATCGAACAGCCAATTCCTTTGTGGAAGAGGGCTTCCTGAATATTGTGGCGAAGAAGGAAGCATTCACAGACCAAAATGTTACCAAGCAATATACCTCTGCCCGTTTGAATTCAAAGTTTGCTTTCACATATGGAAAGGTGGAAGTAAGGGCAAAACTTCCAACCGGTGTCGGCACCTGGCCTGCTATCTGGACCCTGGGTAAAAATATCAATGAGAATGGTGGGTATTGGGATAACGAAGGATATGGTACTACAGGCTGGCCGGCTTGTGGTGAAATAGACATTATGGAACACTGGGGTACCAATCAGAATTATGTCCAAAGTGCTATGCACACCCCTTCAAGTTATGGAGGTACAGTTAATCTTGGAGGACAACATGTATCAACAGCATCAACTGATTTTCATGTATATACGTTGGTATGGACTCCTGAGAGAATGATCTTCAGTGTTGATGATGTTGTTCATTATACATATGACCCGGCAGTGCAGGATGACAGCACCTGGCCTTTTGATGCCGAGCAATATCTCCTTTTGAATGTCGCCATCCAACAGAGTATAGTTCCCTCGTTTACCCAGGACACAATGGAAATCGATTATGTGAGAGTTTACCAGGAAAGTCCTTTATCCACTTCCGGGATTCATGAAAACGTAAACCAAGTGTATTATCCTAATCCTGTGGATGACAAATTAAACATCATGGTAGAAAGTGTAGATACACAAAATGTGCGTTTGAAAATCTACAACATGAATGGTCATCTTATCGGAACATATAACAAAGCAATAACCAATAAAATGCTATTGCTTGATAACTTAGACCAACTAACGAGCGGCGTGTATATGGTGATTTATACGTTGCATAATAAAGTGTACAGCTTCAAATTTGTTAAACCTTGAGTTGTAGTTGAAGCATACATCTAGAAATATCTTGCCGCTGGATGGAGTTTTCGGAAAAGAAGAACACACTTTCTAAACATTTAAACAGTGGTGTCGCAAGACGCCATACGCTAAACAGATGGCCCGCAGGGCATCATCGCTAAACATTGTGCCTATTTCAATATTGTTGACCATGTCACATCCGCTGAAACGAAATATAGAAAATACCATCGGACAGACACTGCCAGATGAGGTATTCAATTCTTTCAGCAAATTTTTATTCGAGAAGTCCTTTGATAAGAAATATCTCCTGGCAGAAGAAGGCAAAATTTGCAAATACCTGTACTTCATAGAAGAGGGTTCCTGCTATTCCTATATTGTCAATGAGAAAGGGGACAAGCATGCCTTACAGTTTGCGCTGGATGGATATTGGATTTCGGATCTCTATAGTTTCTTTTCCGGTAAGCCGGCGATTTATAACATTGAGACGCTTGAACCTGTCACTGCGTTTATGCTCAATGTGGATAGTTTTGACGAGTTGTGTAGTACACATCACTTGTTTGATCACTTCTTTCGAATCCTCATCCAAAACGCATACGTGCGTATGCAATACCGCCTCGCGAAGACCAACAGCGAAGAAGCCATGAATCGCTATCGGGAGTTTTCTGAGCTTCATCCCGATTTCATCGAGCGTATCCCCCAATACCTGATTGCCTCCTACCTGGGCATCAAGCCACAATCCCTCAGCCGGATCCGGACAGAGATGATGCAGAAGAAGAAATAAGGCTCTCTAGATATTAGCCCCATCGAATTTTTCTGCGAAAAATTCTCACCCCTGGGTGCTACGCAACCCCGGGGAATTTGGGAACTCCATGCTCCCTGCTCCTTGCTCCCTTCTTTCTTCACTTATGTGAACGACTTTCCCCTTCCCGACCCCCCATCTTTGTCTCGTCAATAAGGACAAACACAACATTCACTAAAAAAATAAATACGATATCA
>DASXWI010000421.1:0-1848 GCA_036503755.1 Saprospiraceae bacterium
AGGCTTTTTTCATTTAGTTCAATGACCAACAAAAAAATGACAACTCAAATACAGCATATTTCAAAAGCAACCTACCGCCTCCCAAAGGTTGGCAATACTCCCCTGCTCCTGATCAACAGCCTGAGTACCAACAAGGTAAGAATTTGGGCCAAAGCCGAATGGGAACAACCAGGAGGCAGTGTAAAAGCCAGGGCAGCCCATGCCATCATCAGTAAAGCCATCCGTTCAGGCCAACTTCATAAGCAAAATCAATTACTGGACGCCTCAAGCGGGAATACAGCTATCGCCTATGCTACGCTGTTAAAACCTCTTGGTTGGAAACCAACCATTTGCCTTCCTTCTAATGCTTCTGCTGAAAGAAAAAATATACTCCGTTCACTAGGAGCAGAACTTGTGTTGACTTCGCCTTTGGAAGGAACAGATGGCGCGCAAGAAGTAGCCAAGGAAATGTCCCAGGCTTATCCAGATAAATATTTCTATGCCGATCAGTATGCTAATGATGCGAATTGGCAGGCACATTATTTTACGACCGCAGAAGAGATATGGTCACAAACAGCAGGTCATATCACTCATTTTACAGCAGGACTAGGCACTACAGGAACATTTACTGGCAGCGGAAGAAGATTGAAAGAATTAGGGAATGTTCAGCTGGTAGCGCTGCAACCGGATCATCCATTTCATCCCCTGGAAGGGTGGAAGCATCTAGCCACGGCTCATCAACCACGCATTTATGATGATACACTTGCAGATCAAACAATCATCATTGATTCATCTGCAGTTTTTGACATGATCAGAAAGATTGCTGCACATGAGAAATTATTTATCTCTCCTTCGGGAGCGGCCAATCTTCTTGGTGCCCATGAAGTAGCATCTCAAATCAGTGAAGGAGACATCGTCACAACCATAGCAGACACATTAGACAGGTATACGGAAGTACGTAAAGAAATATTCGGCATATGAGCACTAGCATTGATAAAGACATTCTGACAAGAATAAAGTCCCACCTGGAATCAGCATATCCAAATGAAGCATGCGGATTTCTATTGGGAACAAATGCACAACACCATCGTAACATTTCTCATTTGATTGAAGTAGAAAATCAATCAACTGAAAATCAGCGCAGGCGTTTTGTAATAGATCCTTTGGATTATCTCAAAGCTGAAAGGTTTGCCGAAAAGGAAGGCTTAACAATCATTGGCATCTATCATTCACATCCCGATCATCCGGCCATTCCATCCGTACATGACCTGGAATTTGCTCAGCCCTTTTTCTCATACTTTATTCATTCCATCACTTCTGGAAAAATGACTGACACCAAATCTTACCGTCTCCTCAAAGACAAGTTCATCGAAGAAACATTTGTCATTACCCAGCTAACTCTAACCATTTAACATTTACCGTTTACCAATTAACCATTTAAACACTTAACCATTTAAACAAAACTTCCATGATAACAATATTCATCCCAACCCCACTTCGTCGCTTTGCTGCCGAACAATCAAAAGTTCAAGTGAGGGCCAAAAACGTTGCAGAAGCAATACGTTCACTGACGTCTATACATCCTTCCCTGGTGCCCTATATTTATGACGAATCCGAACTAATCCGGAAGCATGTGAGAATATACCTGGGCGAAGAGGACATTCGCGAGAAAAATGGGATCGCCACACCCTTGAAAGAAGGAGATGAACTCAGCATCATCCCGGCTATCGCTGGAGGAATATTATAATTTAAACACACAGATGAAAGAACGTCTTGAAGCAATAACCTTTAGTAAGGAAGAACTGGAACGGTACAGCCGTCACCTGATCATTCCTGAATTCAATATTGAGGGTCAGAAAAAATTAAAGC